>JAAXGF010000314.1 GCA_012267605.1 Alphaproteobacteria bacterium
CGGTCAAGTATATAATTCCCTTTAAATACCCGAGCGAGGAATAGCCGGTGCCGAAATCGTCGATGGACAGACGAAATCCTAAATCGTCCAGTTCCTTGAGAACCTCAAGCGCGGTTTCGGGGTCGAGCATGATGGCGCTTTCCGTGATTTCAAGCGTAAGCCGCTCCGGTTCGATGCGGTGGGATTGTACGAGTTCGAGAACCATCTGAGGCAGGTCTCGCTCCATGAGATTCCGCGACGAAAGATTAACCGCGATGGAGAGATCGAACCCCTCTTGGTGCCACGTTCCGAGCCCTTTCAACGCCTGGGTCAACGCCCAACGGGTAAGCGGCTCGATGAGGCCCGTGAGCTCGGCCTGCATCACGAATTCGTCTGGAGGAATGAATCCGTGAATTGGATGCTGCCACCGGAGCAGGGCTTCCGCGGCACACACGCGATTTCCCGCGATGTCGATTTTCGGTTGGACGAAAAGGTTGAGGTGATCTTCGGTGATTGCCCGGCGCAATTCGCCTGTAAGCGCCAAATTCCGAACGCTGTTCTTATCCTGCTCCTGGTCGTACAGGACGACGTTCTTTTGACCGGCCTTCGCCCCGTACATGGCAATATCCGAGCACTTCAAGAGCTCTGCGGGTGTCTTGGCATGATCAGGAAAAACCGCCACGCTGATGCTGGCGCCAACCTCCAGGAACATCCCTTCAACGTTAAACGGTTCCTGCAGTTGAACAATTGCCCGTTCGGCGCCCTCGAGGGCCATCTCGGTGTTCGATACGGCCGGCAGCAAGACGGAAAATTCATCGCCGCCCAAACGGGCGATGGTGTCGGTTTTTCGCAGAGGGGCTGCCAAGCGTTCGGCGACGTCCTTGAGCAACATGTCCCCGACATGGTTACCGAGCGTGTCGTTGATCTCCTTGAAGCGGTCGAGATCGATCAATAGAAGGGCAAGGGGTTTACCATCGCGCAACGCTACGTTGAGCGCGTGGTCAATTCTATTCATCAATAGTGTCTGGTTGGGTAGGCCGGTCAGAGAGTCATGTAGGGCCTGGTGGCGCAAATCCTCTTCGTAACGTTTTTGTTCGGAGATATCGCGAACGATCGCGACGAATCGACTGTGTTCTTCGTCTTCCAGGTCGTTTACCGACAATTCGGCCAAGAACTTGGTGCCGTCGGTACGTAGGCCAGTCACCTCGTGTTGTCCGGTCGCGAGGATACTACCGGTCGCGTTTTCGTTGGCCGAAAGCTCAGGAACCAGTTCGGCGACGTTAGTCCCGGTTATTCCTTCTTCGGTTAAACCGAACATCGATCTCGCGGCCGCGTTAATGGTTTCGATTTCGCCATTCTCACCGATCGTGAGCACGCCATTGAAACTCTTGTCCACGACCTTACGCATCAAATTGTCAGTGCGCCTCAGCGTGACGGACTGCATAAAGAGCGTCAGAGACTGGCGGTCAATTTTGCTGACCAACCCTGCGAGATATACCAACACCACGACCGCGATGGCCGGCATCGTATCGACTAGAATAGGCCATGCGATTTGGGCGCCGGCTGCAACCAACACTAATCCGGAGGATAGCCCAATAGCGACCACCAACCCGCGCTTCCACGACCAGGATGCGAACCGGGGCCCAACGATAAAGGCAATCAAGAGAGCGATGGCGAGAACCGGGATTGTGCCGACACGTTGCATCGCGCGATCCAGAATCAACGACTGATACGCGAGAGTATGGAGGAACACGCCGCTCATCGAAACATGGACGGGAACTGGAAAATAGTCCTGAAGCTGGAGCGCGACCGTACCAACCACAACTTGCTTGCCGGCAACCAAGGCAGGATCGAATCGACCGGCCAGGACGTCGGCGTACGAGATGCGCGGTATCGCGTCGGGCGAAATGCCGAAATCGATATAGAACGAAGAAAAAGGAACCCTAAATTTGTTGGCAAATAGCGCGGAAAGCGAAGGGATTTTTTGGCCGTTCCAATCGTGTGCAACTTCGACTCGCCGAACCAGGGAATCGGATTCCGGATACACATTGATTGACGCCAACTGCACGTATTTCTTGAATCGAGGCAGCGGTTCGGTCAGCACGTATTCATTGCCGCCTGGTCCGCGATGAAGCTGCTTGAATACGGGCAACACCACGCGTCCGGCGGCATCCCTCAAAGATCGTTCGAAGTCGGCATCTCCCTCTTCCGTCGTCTCCGCGCTGAACTCGACGTCGAACGCTACGCGTCGCGCCCCGGCCGCCAGGAGATTGTCAACCAACCGGGCATGATAGGTTCGCGGCCACGGCCAAACATTGAGTTCTTGGAAGCTTGGCGGATCGATAGTCACCACGACGAGATCGTTCGTCGCCTGGTGCTCGATCATCCGAAATCGCAAATCCGTGAGCTTGTTTTCAAGCGTGACGAAACCGCCCACGAGAGCCATGGCGACGACAGCCAAGCATGGTAAAACGATCGGAAGCAGCTTCCGGAATCGATTGCTTGCGTCCTTCTCTTTTTGGACCTTTTTTAGCATTTATGCCCCTCACCAGCGTCGCCGAATTTCTTTCCCTTTTTCAGGCCACTGTGATGACCAATCCCTACAATCATCCGCGTGGCCAGTCCCCCATCTATCACGATCATCGCTGTCCGTTTTCTAACGCCCCCGATATTCCGTTTGATGCCGTCGCGGCTACGTCGCGCTGATTCTGGTTTTCGGCGGTAGCAGGCGAGCTTTGGGATTTTGCGACGCGCCAACTTTGGTTTTCGCTAAGTGACCAAAGCAACCGATAGTGAGGGAGGTGCGAAGCGGAAACGACCTCTTCGTACTGATTATCCAGAACCCAGTCGTCTCCATTTAGCCGTGCGACGATAATAGCTTGTTGGGTGCCCCTCTCGGAATCCTTCACGCCGACAAGGCGCAAAGCCTCTTTCGGCCAGCCAAGTGCGCGCAAGGAAAGGAATTTGGCGATCGCGTAGTCTTCGCAGTCACCCGATCGGTAAAAAAATTGCCGGGGCGTTGCCCAATAATCCCTTGAGCCGTAGTTGAAGCGATCCGCGGCGTAGGGCAACCGATTGATGTAGTGATTGACTTCCGAGAGCTGCGTCCAGGCATTCTTGCCGTCTAGGGAGCGGAGGAACTCCACCCAATCTTGGAATCGGCACCTGTTGAGAAAACCTCGATCGCACGAACGTTCGAGAGAATTGGTTTCGGTGTGATGGCGTTGCAGCATCGCCTCCCACCGTAAAAAAGCGCTTAGGCTAACCGGCTCTAGCACCTCACCATCGAAGAGCGACGTGATCGGTACATTTGATTCCGCATCGGCGGATTCGGCGTCCGAAACCGCTAGCGCGGCGAGCCCAACACAAACCATGATGATGGCCGGTGTCCGCCGAAAGACTTTTCCTATTCGAATCGCTGTAATCATGCTGTCGCCAGGGCGGGGGAGATACACGAATTTCCTCAATACGGGCGTCGGTGGAATGTCGCTTTCACCATCCTAACCGACCATATATTTGGGATTGTTTAAGTGTCTCGATGCTGGTGCTTTGGTGTCGCTGTCAGCGTTACACCGCCGCGACGATTTGCACGTCCGCGGCGTCGACAGCGTCGCCTTGGACGGTTGCGATGACGGTGTAACCGTCACCGGCGCCGTCGGCATCGTAGTAGAGCGTATCGGTGGAATCGAATATGAAGGAATCACGCCCAGCGTCCCATTCTTGACGCGAGCCGGAAATAGTCGTTCCCGCGTTTAGATTCTGGCCGTCGTATGCAGTGTTGATCGCGGTGAAATTATCGTCGGTAAGGTTGCCCAATTGCAGCGTTCCTGAGCCGTTGAATGCGTTTTGCAGAAACGCGATTACGTCCTTGCTGTCGTCGAAATCAGTGATGGTGTCACCGGCAATGCCTAGGTTAGCAGCCGTATCGTTCGTTGCGGCTGAATCGCCGTCACCGACGGACTGATAAGAAAATTGATCAAGATCTTCTCCACCGGTCAGGGTATCGCTGCCGCTGCCACCGACCAGAGTATCATCCCCCTTGTTCCCGATGACGTTGTCGTTGCCACTCCCGCCCTCGATGAAATCTTCCTTTTCGCCTCCGTCAAGTTGATCGTCGTCCTCGCCGCCGAGTAACGTGTCCTCGCCATCACCACCAAATAGGGTATCGAGGCCTGCGCCACCATCGAGAGAATCTGCCTTTTCCTGGCCGTCAAGCGAATCGTTTCCTTCTCCACCGAGTAGGGTATCGCTTTCGTCGCCACCGAGGATCGTATCGTTCCCCACACCTCCGTCGAGCAAGTCATTGTCCACACCGCCGTCGAGGGAGTCATTTCCATCGCCGCCTAGAAGTGTGTCGTCACCGCTTCCGCCATCGATCGTATCGTTGCCGGCGAGTCCGGCGACAACGTCCCCCCCATTTCCCGAACTCAGTGAGTCAGCCCCCGACGAACCCAAAATATCCGCATCCACGATACTAACTATGGATGTCGCCGTGATGCTTTCGTTTGTGCCGTCAATCGCGACGAACGTGATGACCCGGTCCGTCGTGTCAGGATCACCCGAGGTATTATCGTAGGTGACGGTACGAAGTACCTGCTGATAATTGGCTACAGTGTCGGCGCCGGTGAGGGACAAAACGCCAGTGCCGGAATCATAGGCCGCCGCAATTGCGGTTCCGGTCGTATCGGTCGCCAGGATCTCATTCGCGCCATCGAATTGGTTGGTAATCGTTACCGTCGCGGAATTCAGGTTTGCGTTGTCCGTGTCGGAAGCCGTCAAGGTAGCGTCAATGATCGCGATGGCACCGACGCCCTCGTTAAAGGTTGCCGCGAAGTCGATGCCACTGCCAGCACCGTTGAGGTCGACCGCCGGGGCGTCGTTTACTGCCACAACAGTCACGGTCGAAGTTGCCGTGGCGCTGTTCGACGTGCCGTCATTGACCACAAAGGTAATTGTCCGATCCGTCGTATTCGGTGCGTCCGACAAGTTTTCGTAAGTGACCGTGCGCAGCACCTGCTGGTATTCCGCCACGGAGTCTGCTCCGGTCAGAGAAAGTACGCCGGTGCCGGAGTTATAGGTCGCAGAGATGGACGTCCCCGACGTGCTCGCCGCGAGGGTCTCGGCGGCGCCGTCAAGCTGATTGGTAATCGTCACCGTGGCTGAGGTGATCGTGGTATCGTCCGCATCCGCGACCGCCAATGTGGTGTCGGCGATGGCGACGGCGCCCGCATCCTCGGTGAACGTCGCCGCAAAGTCGATTCCGCCGCCGGACCCGTTTAAATCCACCGATGGGATGTCGTTCACGCTTGTAACCGAGACCGTCGCAGTGGCGGTCTGGCTGGTCGTCACCCCATCGCTGGCATTGAAGACAATGATGCGGTCGGTGGTATCCGGGTCTTCCGAGGTATTGTTGTAGGTGACGGTGCGCAAAACCTGCTGGTAGTTCGCCACGGTATCGGCGCCGGTTAATGATAGGATTCCCGTTGCGGCATTGTAAGCAGCGGTGATCGAAGTGCCGCCGGTAGCCGCCGCCAAGAACTCTCGCCCAATGTCGAGGATGTTGGTGATTTCCACCGTCGCGGAAGCCAGGTTGACGCTGTCCGGATCGGTCACCGTTAGGGTTGCGTCGACGATAGCGGCGAGACCAGCGTCTTCGACAAAGGCGGCGGCGAAGTCGACGCCACCGCCGGCCCCGTTCAGGTCGACCACGGGTGCGTTCAACCTAACGATACTCACCGTGGACGTCGCCGTGGCGCTGTCGGTGACGCCGTCGTTGACCAAGAAAGTGATGGACCTATCGGAAGGGTCCGGTCCGCCAGCGGTGTTGTCGTAAGTGACCGACCGCAAGACCAGTTGATAATTCGCCGCGGTATCGGCACCGGTCAGCGACAACACGCCGGTGCCCGCGGTATAGACGGCGGCGATCGATGTTCCTGCGGTATTGGCGGCCAAAATCTCGTTCACGCCATCGGGCTGGTGAAACCGTTGCGTCACCTCCAACAATCGCCACGGCGCCGCCGGCTTCCATGAATTGCGACGCAAAATCCGTTCCTTCCGTGGATCCATCCAAGTCGACAGCAGGGGTGTCGTTGATGCCGTCCACGGTGATCGTGATGGTGCTCATGGCGGTGCTGTTGGACAAACCGCGACCGTCATCGACGGTGTAGGTGAACTCAACGGCTTCTTGGGCACCCTGCGGGAGGTCGTTGAACTGGCTCGGGTCAAAGCTGAATACGCCCGACGTTATATCGAATTCGACGGCGCGCCCTGATGATTGGGTCACGTCTGTGATGGACAGGGTGTCTGTGGAATCCGCATCCGACGTGTTCCCATCGGCCAAAAGATCAACCGAGAAAGCGGCTGCGTCTTCGTCAGTGGTTTCGGCGACAGCGGTCGCGATCGGTGCGTTGTTCACTTCGTTGACGGAGACGTTGACCGTCGCCATATCAGTGCCCACGCCATCGGAGATCGTGTAGACGAAACTCGCTGCGCCGAAGAACTCCGCATCGGGCGTGAAGACGATGCCACCGCCTGCAGGGTAACCGTACCGTTTACAGCACTGCCGACCGAGGCGACCGACAGAGTTTCGCCATCGAACTCGATATCGTTGGACAACAGGTTTGCCACTGTGATGGTAAGTGGCGAGTCCTCATCGGTGGCCAGCTCGTCATCGAATGCCAGGGGGATGTTGTCGCGACTATCCAGGAAGACCGATCGATCCTTGAACTCCAGGATTTCTATGCCCGAAAAAGTGTCCCGCCCGGCGTCGCCATCGGACAAATCCGTATCGGTGATTGTTCCACCTGCCAAATCGATCTCGTAATTGCGCACATCGCTTCGGAAGACGGCCACGTCCCCAGTACCGTTTCCGCCGATCAGTTGATCATCGCCCGCGCCGCCTTCGAGCCGGTCGTCGCCATCCTCGCCGGCAAGCACGTCATCTCCGGCGTTTCCGATGATCGTATCGTTGCCAACGCCGCCGGAGAGTTGATCGCTTCCCGCTCCACCGGTAAGGAGTTGGTCGATAACTGCATCTTCAGAGCCAGTTTCTTCTTCGACTGCTTCCTCGTCACCGCCGTCATCTTCCGCCGACTGTTCGATTTCCAGCTCGGCTTCCGCGATTTCCACCAGGACCATTTCGTCTTCGGCTCGGCCACTGGACTCGCTTGAAGCGTTCGTCGTTTCTCGATCCGCTGTGCCGGCATCTTGAGCGGGTGCGGCGGTTGGGCTTACCCGGGAGATGATTATCACCACGGTGGTCCTGCCGGGGGACACGAAGATCACGGCGGTCGATCTTGGCGACCCGGCGGGGTTCCAGGCGCGCATCCGGGCGTCCAACATCGTGGCGGTGCGCCCCAACGGTTACGGCATCGACACGTCGATGACAGTGTTTGCGGAGGACGGGCGCGTCTATCCGTTCTACGTCCGGTCCGAGTCAATTCATTCGCCGAACGTGCCGGACCTGGTGGTGCGCATACACGGCGGCGGCTTTCAGGACCCGGTGGAGGAGGAAGACGGCGAAAAGCCGTCCGCCGTCCTCTCCGGCGGGACCGGGCCGTTCGCGGATTCTCCCGGCGCGCCGGCGGGAGTTGCGCAGCCGCGGGCGGAGCCGGAGGATTTCGTGGAGAGGGTGGAGTTCGATCCGGCGACCCTGCACGGGTGGGACGACTACCGGTTATGGGGCGACGGGGACCTGGCGCCCGAACAGGTGTTCCGGGACAAGCGGTTCACGTACCTGCACTACGGCGGCGAGTGGGAGGGCCTAGATCTGCCGCCGCAGTACGTGGTGGTGGACGGCATCGACGAGGTGGTCAACACGCGGGTTCAGGGGCACACCTACATTATCGAAACGACGGCGCGGTTGATCACCCTGAAATCGGGGTTGCGGCATTTGTGCATCGAGTACGCCCCGGACGGCGGGCGGACCGGGCCGCGCCACCCCTTCCGTGCCAGGGCCGTCGTGTCATCTGAGCCTTGGGACAGGACGCGCGGGCCGTGAAGGGCGGAACGCACGGCAAGGCTTCCGGCGTCCGGCGCGCCGCCCGGCCTGGCGCCGGGAAGCCGGTGAACGCCGGGAAAGGGCCGAAGAAAAAACCGGCGCCGGCGAACGGCGGCAAGAGGAAAACCGCCCCCGCATCGGTCGAGCCAGTCGATCAGGGGCTTGCCGGCGCGTTTCTGCGGGATCGCACGCACCTGCAAGGCGAGGTCGAGGCAGCTCGGAACTCGGTATTCGAGATACCGGAAGAAGGACCTGATGGCGGCGAGGCGGTTATTTCGAGTACCGACGCTGTTGTTACGATCCTTCTCCAGGGAGTCGAGGAAGGCCACCAGGAGAGGCACCGTCAGGTGCTCGATCTTCAGCCCGCAGGGGCGCACCTTGGTCTGTTTCGCCGCGTAGAGGACGAGGAGACGGAAGCACTCGGTGTAGCTCTGCACGGTGTGTCGGCTGAAGCTACGTTCGTTGGGCAGGTATTCCCGCAGGAAAGCGGCGAGATGGGGGGCGAGATCAGTCATCGGACCCTCCCGCGTATGCCCGCTCCGCAGCCTCGGCAATGCCGTGCAACAGGACAGGCGTTGCCTCCAGGTACCAATAGGTGTCCGAGACTTCGGTGTGAGGTAAGTGGCGAGCGCCAGCATGTGGCGCCCTGGCCTGGCTCCGGGTCCCAGATTCTCAAGGGACCGGACGGCGAAGGAGTGACGCAGCGAATGGGGGGTCGGGCCGCGTGCGCCAGGTTCACGGATTCCGGTTTGTTCCGCGAGATGGCGGAAGACCTCGATCGCTCGCACTCGGCTCGGGGGCCGACCGGTGGCGATCACGAACACATGCCCGTCCTGGCGCGGCCGCGGCGCAATGATTGCGTCATCTTGACCCTCCGTAAGGGAGGTCACGCTGTCTGTGGTTATCGGAAAGAAGGGCGACGGGGAGGGGCCGTCCAACGGCGTTTTATCGTTGACACGAGCCGCCGCTGGCCGTAGAAGTGAATTTGCAAATTTAAACGGCCAGTGGCGGTCGCTCTGGGGTGTCCTTATTCGGTGAGTTCACCGAGCTACGGTCCCTCCGAGCGGTCTCTTTTTTTGCTTATTCAGATCGTCTGCGTGACAGATACCCCTATATTCGGGCTTTCATGCTCCGCGATTTCGTGTTAAACACGATATTACCGATTCGGTTGGATAGCGGGGGGGAACTTTCGCTCATACTTCCCCGCGCGGCTATCGCGTCGTCCCGCCGTGCGCTCATACCAAGCGTATTACAGAGCTGATCCGCTTCCGCGTCTAACATCGCGTTCAGCGTTTCCTCAACCGTATCGCGGACCACTTTATCCAAATGTCCACGTACACCCTCGTCATCGATCCGTATGACATTCCCAATGTCTGTCGTGCTATCTTCCTTCATGGTGGCTTCTCCGTATGCCTGTTCCTGTTTCGTCAAAAACTGAACAGACTAAGCAAACCCCGGAGCCACCAACACCTCCTCAAAATGTGCGAAACTTTCTCTACGTCATCCGAACATCGTTCTCTAGAATATTCATTCGAATGGAACGCCCGAACTTATTTGACCTAAGTTTACCTAACTTGACCTAGAGCTATGTTTAATAATTGAGAGGCATAATTTGTGCCAAAACACAAATTTTTGGGGCGGTTTGGCCAATAGCATGGGTGTTTTGCCTTATCCCACCGGGACTCTCGAACAATTCGCGACGGGCATCGGGTGTGGCCACGTCTCCGCATAGCATTCCAACCTTTAAAATAATTTTCGCGAGAATCCTCAAGTTGGCGATTCATTTGACGGCATTGAATTCGTGAGGAAAATTACGATTCAGAGGATTGTTACGTACACGAACTTAAAAATGATGCAGTGAGGAAAAATGTGGGTTAATCTGCAAAAATCATTTTTGCCTATCGAGATTGGTCGGAGCGTAGAAGTATTGTGGTCAAACGGTGCCAGGGGGCCCGTTTGAAAACCACGACTTAAATACATTGATCCGACGTTTCGATTGGTCAAGCAACTATACGAGGTGAGACGATGCACATTCTCATTATCGCGATTCTGGTTGGCGCCGCCGTGGTGGCGGTGGTGACGTCGAACCGAAACAAGGGGGCCGCGCGCGCTTCAACCGCAAAACCCGCAGCCGCTCCGGCAGCAAAGAAAAAGGCGGAAAAGCCTGCCAAGGCGAAAAAGGCTCCGGCGAAAGCCAAGAAGGCCAAAACCACCAAAGTCAAGGCCGCGAAGAAAGCCAAAGCCCCCAAGGTGAAGACAACACCTGCCAAAACAAAGAAGAAGAGCCCGGCGGCCAAGCCCAAAGCAAAGTCCGCCGGTGGAGCCAAACCACGGGCAGCCGCGACGGCAAAACCAAAATCCGCAGCGCCCGCGAAAGCAAAGGCTAAACCGGTAGCGCCAGTAAAGGCCAAGGCGAAGCCTCGTGCGGCGACATCCGCAAAGCCGAAATCGACTCCCGCATCAAAGGAGTCCGATGAAAAAAGTACGTATGCCGACGGCGTTGCCAAAGTAAAGAAACTTACTAGAGCTAAAAAGACGAGCGATGCTGTCAAGCTTTTGACTGAACTTGTTGGCATTACCGAAGTTGTCAGCAAGAAGTCGGGTAACAGCGTTGATCCATGGTGTTATGAGCAATTGGCGGTTATCCACCGAAACAGCAAGGATTACGCTTCTGAGATCGCCATCTTGGAGCGTTACGGCCGCCAACATATTCCTGCTGGTCCTGCTTCGACCAAGCTAGCTCAACGTCTGAGTGCTGCGCGTACGTTGCAAAAGCAAAAGGGTTAGTCGGCTGGGCCAAAGCCCCCTCTGGTAGATGGGCGCGGGCGAAGAATTGGACTTCGCCGCGCCGGAGAGGTGGACCGCAATTTGAGCGACCTCTAGCACCGGTGGAGTGCGGGTTTGATTCTTATGACGACGATTGGGATTCGTCGTGGAGTTGCGATTCCATGGCGAGTTTTCTTTTTTCGTCCCGCGCCAAAAAAATTCTCGGTCTTCATTCATCGGACTCAAGCAGCAAGTCTGGTC
>JAAXGF010000005.1 GCA_012267605.1 Alphaproteobacteria bacterium
CGAGCACGCCCCGCACCCAACCGCACAAGAGCTTGCCCGGCGGCGGCTTGTCACGGTACACCGGCCCGAGCACCGAGAGCACCGCCGCCCGGTCGATCTGGTCGACGGGTCGAGCCATCAGACGCGCCGCATACCGCGCCAAGGTCCGCCCCCGGCGTCCCTCGGGTTCGCCCGCGCCACTGCCCCCCTTGTCGACCTTGACGGACACGTCCGCGAACGTCGCCAAGTCGCGGTCGGCGACCCGGCGGGCTACGGCGAGCCGTTACGTCGAGGCGCTCGCGAACCCGGTGAGGGAGCCGCGCGCCGCCCTCGACGAGTTCGACGCGCATGGCCGGTGCAATAGCGCTCATGGAAGCGTTGTGCCGACCCTACGATCGATAGAGAAGGCTCGTTCGCTGCTCGCTGTCACCGCGACCGACGGCGAGGACGGCCAGTGACACGAACACCCTTGCCACGCTCAACCTTCCCCCGCTGTCGCATCTCCGACCACCGAACGCGATACAATCCATTGTGGACTCGACCGATCTGTACCGCAAAGTGGCTGGAGACGACCGATGAGAGGCGACGAGGCGCGCAAGGCAGGACAGGACTTCGAGAACGAGGTTAGGCGGATAGCCCGTCAGCTATGGCCCGCGGCCGAGTTTTCCGGCGCGGCTATGGCCGATGGCCGCGAAGTCGACGGTATATTCGACACGGAAGACTGTCGCCATATCGTTGAAGCTACAATATCCCGCCGTAAAGAAAAAGCAGAGGAAGATTTAAAGAAATTGGCGCAGCTCGTAAAGCGCCACGGAAGTCGCACCGCAACGCGCGCGGTTCGCGGGTGGTTTGTTACCGCCGACGAACCGACCGCCGACCAACGCCAAGTCGCCAGTAAATATAGGGATGCTATTAACTCTTTGTCGTTCGCGCAATTTCAGTCGCGATTGGTGGATTCACGTGGCTATCTACGACTCCGAGACGAATACGCATTTGGCAGTGTACGTGACCCGAGCACCAATGCGTTAGGCGCAGAGATTCGGTACGTACCATTGGATTTGGTAAAGACAGGGTCCACGGAGTTGGTGTCCCCACACGCACTGTTGGAGCTGCTGACCGCAGGTCGCGTGGTGGTCATCCTGGGCGATTACGGCGCCGGAAAGAGCATGACGCTTCGCGAAGTGTATCGCGATCTGAGGAAGCGGCACCTAAGTGGGGAGTCGGGTGCGTTTCCTGTCTTTATAAACCTTCGCGACCACTATGGCCAGACAGATCCGGCGGAGATTATTCACCGCCATGGCAGGAACATTGGTTTCGATAGACCCTCGCATTTGGTTCGCGCATGGAGAGCGGGGTTTGTCCATCTACTACTCGACGGTTTCGATGAAATCACAGCACTCAGCATTCAGGGTTTCTGGCGCAAACTCAAGGACAATCGCCACCGCGCAATGGCGGGCGTGCGGCGCCTCATTGATGAGCACCCGGCACCCGCCAACTCCAAAATCGGCTCGGCGAGTTGCGCCGGACTCCTTGTGGCAGGACGCGCGCATTTTTTCGACAATCCCAGCGAGCGTCGCACAGCGTTGGGACTGCCAATGGATCGCGTGGAGTTGTCACTTAATGAATTTACTGAAAAGCAGATTGCTGAATATTTGGCTACTACCAGTCTATCGGGGTTCGTGCCGGAGTGGCTTCCATCACGACCTTTGCTTGTGGGGTATTTGGCGGCAACGCAGGTCCTGGAAGATCTCCAACCGAAGGGTAGCGATGGAGAATTGGACCCTGCAGCTGGCTGGGACATTTTGTTGGAGCGGGTCTGTGACCGCGAGGCACGAATAGAAGCAGGTATAGACGGTGAGACCGTGCGAAGAATCTTGGAACGATTGGCCACGAAGGCTCGTGATTCACAAGGCGGGCTTGGACCGTTGAGACAAGACGCGGTGGTGGAATCATTTCGGGACGTATGCGGCTACGGACCGGACGACCACGGGATGGTGCTTTTGCAGAGGCTTCCTGGCCTTGGCGTATATCATGATGAAATGGAGTCACGGATTTTTGTCGACGAGGCTTTTGTTGATTCCTGTAGAGGCGGAGACGTGACGGTGTTTGTGGAGCGCCCATTCGAATTCGAATCCAGTATTGTCAGTAGAATCGAAAGTGCGATGGGAAGTTTGGGTGTAGCACTCGCGAACCGAAAGCTCGAGAGAGGCGGCGGGGCGTCGGAGGGCAAAATAAATACGGCGATGGAACTGGCGCAACGACAGGATTGCCCGTATTTGGTGGCAGATTTAGCCAGAGTCGTGCTGTTGGCCGGGTTGAATGTACGGACACGACTGGTGATCGAGGGCGTGGTTGTTCAGGAACTCGAACTGGGCAGTCCGACAGGCGACCTGTCCCGGTTGGAGTTTAGCGACTGTCTGTTCGGTCGTTTGGAACTGGAGCCAGAGGCGGAAGTTGCGAAGTTGCCGACATTCCGAGGATGCTATATTCAAAGTTTTGAGGGTCGGGTTTCACGGAGGGACGTACCGGTAGAGAGATTTGACCGCGATTGCATTATCGACAATTTTATTGAGGCAGCGGGGACCACGGCGGCGGTGTTGACATTGGATTTGCCACTTGGCACGCGAGTGTGTTTGACGGTGTTGAAGAAGATCTACGAGCGCAGAGGTTCGGGAAGAAAGGAAAACGCGCTATACAGAGGGCTGAATCAGAGTGCACGGAATGTTGTGCCGGGAGTGCTGCAAGCGCTCAAGTCAGAGGGCTTGGCGGTACCGTATAGAAGGAAGACGGAGACTATTTGGCTTTCCGGCCGGGATAGGAGGAGGGCAAGTCGACTGATCGCCGCGCCGAGTGAGGAGATGAATGATCCGGTACTGATGCGATGTGCTGGACTTAGCGGGTGAAGCGTAAACGGCGATCACGTTCCTTGATCGCTGCCGGCGCACCGTCCTCCGACGCCGGAAGCGTTCGTTTGCGGCGGCTGAGGGGCGTGTTGCCGGGTAGGCACGGGGCCGGTGACGAACGCCGCCCAGCGGTCCATCAGCCCCCGCCGCTGGTCGAACAGATCGCTG
>JAAXGF010000140.1 GCA_012267605.1 Alphaproteobacteria bacterium
TCAGTCAACTATATAATTCCCTTTCGATAAGCGGCGGACGGTGCGAAATCGTCGCAACCCCTTGACATAGTTTGCCCGCAAAACGTATCGTTCGCGCGCCTTCGGATTGGTTTGCGAAGGCAGGAGATAGTTTTGTGGGTAAGCGCGGCGCGGCGCCACCATTGAGCGATTTAGAAGCCCGGCTGGAAAGGGCTCGTAAAGGAGTTCGATTTGACCGCGCGGGCGGTCCGAGAGGCGAAGCAAGTGCTCTGAGCCGGGCATGGTTGGTCGCCTTGGAGTTGGTGACGGCGATCGTTGTGTCCACGGCGATTGGATGGTTTTTCGACGGCCTGTTCGATACGCGGCCGTTTTTGTTGTTGGTGTTTTTTTTTCTTGGCGTTGGTGCCGGTTTGTTGAACGTGTTCCGCGGGGCGCAGCGGATAGAGGGGGAGGCGCGTCGCGCCAGTTCGCCGGATGATAGAGCGGACGGAAGCGACGGTTCGGTGTAAGTTGTTTTTACTCGCCCGGGACTGTTCGGCACGGTCGGTTATTCCCGCGGATACATGGGGGACGTGAGGACTTTGGAAGAAGATCACGGCGCGGAAGAGCAAGCCCCGGAGGTTCACGATTTAGAGGGGCAGGGCGTTGATTCCCCGGTTGCGCATGGTCATGGCGCGGATGCCGCGGCAAGCCATGGTGCGGAAGCGCACGATCCGTTGTCTCAATTTGAAATTAAAACCCTGCACCACATCGAGTTGGCTGGGTTCGACATTTCATTTACGAATTCGGCCCTGTTCATGGTCGTGGCCATCACCGCCATTTCGGTATTTCTGGTCGGTGGCATGAGCCGGGGTGCTCTAATTCCCGGTCGTTGGCAAATGACCGTGGAATTGATCTACGCGTTCATGGCCGACACGGTACGCGAGAACGTTGGCGAGGGCGGGCGCCCATACTTCCCATTCATATTCACGTTGTTCCTTTTTATCCTGTTCTGTAACAGCATGGGGCTTATCCCATATACATTCACTGTTACCAGCCACATCATCGTTACTTTTGCCCTTGCCTTGGTCGTATTTGTCGGCTGTACGGTGATTGCGGTTCTAAAACACGGTATCCGATTCTTCACGTTCTTCATGCCGTCGGGCATATCCCTTTGGATGGCACCGCTGATGGTGCCAATTGAAATCATCTCCTACCTGGTTCGGCCAGTAACCCTGTCGTTGCGGTTATTCGCCAACATGATGGCCGGACACACCCTGTTGAAAGTTTTTGCGGGCTTCGTCATTGCCCTTGGGCTCGCGGGTATTTTCCCGCTCGCCGTTATCATTATGCTATACGCTTTGGACACCATCATCGCGCTCCTGCAAGCGTATGTCTTCGCCATGCTGGCTTGCCTCTATCTCCACGACGCGCTGCATCTGCATTAGCGGGTTGATTTGGGCCTGGCGGCAATGGATCTTCGACCACAAGCAAAGGATTTGAGACCATGGGTATTGAAGAGGCAAAGCTGATCGGCGGCGGTCTCGCTGTCATTGGGGTTGGTGCGGTTGGCGTCGGTATCGGCAGCATATTCGGTTCGTTCATTTCGTCGGTGGCGCGCAATCCTGCTGCCCGTGCGGCAATCTTTCCCACAACAATGTTGGGGTTCGCTCTAGTTGAGGCGGTGGCGCTTTATCAATTGCTCATCGCTTTTCTGATTCTCTTCGGCTAGGCGCGACGGGAACCGCGGCTCATGCCGCAACTCGACACGGCAACCTTTTTGCCGCAGCTCTATTGGTTAGCGGTGTGCTTTGTGGTGCTTTATTGGATCATCACGCGTATGGCGCTGCCGCGCATTGCCGGAGTACTCCAGCGTCGCCACGACCGAATCGCCAATGATCTGGAAACGGTCGAAAATCTTCGCGACGAAGCGAAGGCGGTTCTCGCCGATTATGAATCCAAGATGGAAAAGGCTCAGAGCCAAGCCCAGGCGATTTTGGCCAAGGCGGCCGAGGAATCCGTTCGCAGAGCGGCCAAGTGCGAAGCCGAGATTTCGTCGCGTCTATCCAAGGAACTGGCCGAGACAGAAAAGCGTGTCCTGGCTGCCAAGAATAAGGCCTTGGGCGAAATTGACCAGGCAGCCGGCAAATTAGCCAAGGCGGTTGCGGAAAAACTCGTTGGTGGGCGCGTAGACGGCAAGCTGGTTCAACAAGCTCTAGAACTTGATTCCGCAGGGCGAAAATAATGTTTAACGCCGAATTTTGGGTCGCCGTGGCTTTCGTTATCTTCGTATTCGGAATTCAAAAACGAGTACGCCAGATGGTCGGTGCCGCCTTGGACGAGCAATCAGCGCGTATCCGTGGCGAGATCGATGAGGCGCAAAAACTTCGCGAGGAAGCTCAAGCACTTCTTGCCCAATACCAGCGGCAGCAAGAGGAAGCCGTGGCCGAGGCTAAGGCAATTGTGAATCAGGCCCGCGAAGAGGCCGACCGTCAATTGAGGGTCGCGGCTGAGGCACTTGAGGAATCTATACGCCGACGGGAACAGCAGGTGCGCGACCGAATAGCCCGTATCGAGGAGATGGCAATCGACGAAGTTCGCGCGGCGACAGTATCAATGGCACTTGGGGCTGCCGAGAAAGTGATTATCAGTCACCTGACTCCAAAGCGTGCCGACAATATTGTCGACGCGGCGATCGCCGATTTGGAAAACAAGCTGCACTAAGAAATCGACCTCTAAATCGTTCACCCCGCTACTCTCCCGCGCGATGCTTGCCGGGGGCGCCCCACCAGCCTGTGGGTTCGTCACAACCGTCGTTTCAATACGTAGTACCCCTAATTTCCCTACCGTGTTCAGAATGCCAATATGGCCCCTCGCACCGATGGCGAAAGGCCTACCCCGACTTCCGCAACTC
>JAAXGF010000153.1 GCA_012267605.1 Alphaproteobacteria bacterium
TTAATTCAAACTGACCCAGTACCCGACAGTTTGGATGCGGCGCAGAAATCTCAGGATCGGTACAGGCACCACATAGATACAACGCAAAACTATTGCGCGGCCTCAATGCATCCGCTCGTCACTCTCCGGTATATTGACCTGCAGTACGCGAATTGACTTAATCACGTGCTCCCGCAATCCGGTACCCTCTGCGTCACCTTTGTCCCGCTGTTCGCATTGGCGTACGCCGGAGCCCACTACAATCACGACTGGCATACCTGGACTTGGATTTCTGCGTATCCATACCAGGTAAAAAACTGCCTGATGTAGTTGATAGCCGATTAATTTTCCCGTTTCTGAGATCAATTAGTTTTGAGTCGTCGGAGCAGGTGTCAGATGCCATACCATTTGCCCGACAACATCAATTCAGCTCGGCCTCGTTTCAACGTCTCGGGTTTACCATCAGCGCAATACTCTCCGCGTCTGTCGGCAGAATTACCATACCTTGAAAGATGGGCATGGTTTTTCTTTCTAAGTATGGTTTAGTGAGCTACTGTCTATTCAACCATAGGGGATAGCGACACCCCAACCTATTGAAAGACTCGGGTATTCATAGGGGAGGCTAAATGTTAAAGGCAACCCAGCGTTGGGAAGAGGGTGTACAAAATCGGTAAAGCGGCGAAGGTTTCGCCGCTATCCAACCCGCCACATGCGACCGATTCGTACGAAGTTTCGTCGCAAATTACCGCAATGTTCGGCGACGACGTGAAAATCCTTTCGATTCAAGAATTCTTGGTAACGCGAAATAGGAAAGGCAAGAGATGGAGCAGACCAAATATTAGCGCAACTTGCGTTCGACCTCGTTGCGGTATACGCTTCTAAAAAATAATTGGAACGCCCAATTGAATACAAAAAAGTAGCGGGGCAGTTGTGCCACCCGTAGCGCAATAGGCGCAAGACTGATTGTTCGGACGGCTGTTTTGTTGTCGGTTATTTACTTGATGTCACCGACAGGCCGTCCCGAGGATACGGTATATCGCCACCACGAATGGAAGCTAGAACGCCGAATTCAACGTCGGATGCCGTAGGAGAAACTATCGTAGCCCGCCTCGGGATCACGACACAAAGATGCCACAGCTTGATAGCGGGGCTCATTTTCTGCGCCGCGGTCATTTTTCCCGCAAACGCCGACGTAGTAAACGGTATCAAAGCGCTCGCCGAAAAAGGTGATGCCGTGTCCCAGTATCACCTTGGGTATATGTATGAATATGGACGGCGGGTTCCCAAGGATCCGGTGCTAGCATACATGTGGTATAGCCTGGCAGCAGCACGGGGCCACCGGGAAGCTCGGACGAAGGGAGCTATACTTGGGGGAAAAATGTCGATTGAAGAGTTTAACGAGGCCCAAAGACTAATCAAGGAATGGGAGGCCAAAGCGGGGCGGTAGCGCGAATAGTCCCCACCAACAGCTGGCCGATCCAATTGAATGTAGCCACCTCAACCCTCTAACCCCGTGGAGGAACAGGTGCCCCGCAGTGCCCCATTCACCAATGCGTCCACCTTTAATCCGTGACAAGCAAGAACACGAACCCCAATATGGGTTGCGAACAAACGAGTGAGTGGACAATGAAAATTTTCGATGAAACTGGCCGTCTAGGTGCGGCGGCAAGGCGGTTTTTCGGTTGCCTTGTCCTTTCTCTCTTCTTCAGTTCCGTCGCGCCCTTAAGTGCTGTAGCTGGAGACCGTTATGTGGGTTATTATTATCCGCCGGCCCAAAGCAAGGAAGTGTATGGCGCACGAGCCGAACCCTTGCCCGATGCCAACCGGGAATCGAGGACCGGTTTTATCGTCGGCTTCAATCGTGAAATGCGGCTGCGGCCGTATCCCCCCGCTTCGTTATCTTTGCGAAGGGTGATGAAGCCGACAAGCTCATAATCGTCGGACTTGTCGACGGCTATTTGGATACCATATACCGCGCACGCGCGCTGTTGGCTCTGCTCACTGCCGAAGGGCGCGCGACAAAATTGTTCAGCGAATTGGGCGTCGAGACATTTTTCACCTTTCTAGATTTCGCCAAGCTATTCGGTTTCAAGAGCGTGATCGTATCCGATGGAAAACAGTTCACCCACCAGGTCACATTGGAATAGTGCCGTGGACAGCGTGAATGACGTTTCCCATCCAGGTAGGACGCGAAAATGAGGAGCCACATGAACATTGAAGATCATGCAACGATGATACGCTGCGCGAAAAACCGAGCAATGATTACGTTGATGGCGGTCGGTTTACTTTGCGGTTGCGCGGTTTATGTTGACGAAACCTATTTATTGCAAATAACCGGCACTGAAAATGTCATGTTCCACGGTAACTGTACGACCATCGATGCTCAAGGCAATGTCTTTACCCGAGATTTTAAGGGCGTGATCCCTAACGACTTGGAGATTCACGGAGACATAATCTCGTGCAATTTTCAGAAATTGGCTGAATCTGGCGAAATCCACCTGGAACTTCTCTCCGAGGAAGGGGTGATTTCCACATCTTCTAGCGGGAGCCCGTATGGCTTCGTCACCGCCAAAGTTTATCGCTGATCACTGCGCCCAGCGCCAATCATCCCCAGGCTGAGCGGAAACAAACCGATAACGCCATCGCCTGGACATCGTGAACGAGAGTAAGACTGCATGGTTGATACTCCTGTGGCCGACACTGGATTGTGCCTCGTCTACATGACAGCGCCAGATATCGAAATGGCGCGGCAAATTGGTAAATCACTTGTCAACGCACGCCTTGCTGCATGTGTAAACCTCATTCCCGGTATGCGATCCATATACCGATGGGAAAACGAGGATTGTGAAGACTCGGAAGTCGTCATCATCGCAAAGACCCGAAGGGAACGGCTTGACGGGATAACCGCTACCGTAACCAAAATCCACAAATACGATTGCCCCTGTGTCGTGGCTGTGCCGATCGAAGCGGGCCATCAAGCTTTTCTCAACTGGATCAAATGCGAGACCGTTGACGAACTTCGGTAGAGCCGTTGGCTTGTAGAGCACATCGCCGGAAATTCATATCGCCTGCCGATGATTCTCTTCACCTGGAGGGCGAGCCGGCTTGGGCGCTGAGCATGAAGCGTACAATTGGAAACACCGCACTCGGGCTGAAAAAACCTACCGAACAATATTAAGAATTTTGGAATTCGGGCGCGTAGTTTTGGTAACGTACAATAGAAAAGTGAGCAAGATCACATGTTTAAGAGTCAAAGCGCATCTTTATTAAGGTTAACGCACGGATTATAACTAAAAAAATGTTACCGTTGTCACATTATGTTGAAGTTCGATCGATTTACCGAAAATGGAACTTGAATTTCAATAAAATTTTATATACTTTACGTTACATTAAGCATCGGAAATTGGAATTGTCGAACTGGATTTGTCATTTTGCTGGCCATTGCTAAGAATATAAACGCCGTACCTACCGCCGCCGTTCCTTCGGCTGCGGTGCAATCGGCTGCGGATGCCAAAATCCATCGACTGGACGTCAATCGTTCGCGCGGTGCGGAAGGATCGGACGCGCGTGGTGCCCAACGTCACCAAAACTTTCGTCACCCAGACACGTCTTCTGCGACGGAACGAAGCGGAGCCGTGGGGAGAGAGCGGCACGCGTTGCGTGGCCCGAACTTACAACCTGGGTCTGAATTGCTATTTCTTACCCAACATGCCGCACAGGAATTGATGGACACTGATCATGGACCGAGCTCGCGTCAGGCGGCGGAAAATGCGTACCGAACGACTATTCAACGAACTGAAAGCGTGCTTGGCGCGGACGAACCCCTCGACTATTTGATCTAGATCCCCTCCTCGCAGACGTAGCGAGAGTTTCTTAGTTTACGGTACGCCAACTGCGCGCTATGAACCTTAGTCGCTGGATGCTGAGTCACTGAACTCTAACAGATCATTCCTTAGAGCGCATTCGGAGCTAGCTGCAGGCTTTATTTATAGCGTTGATCGCCTTGGTGAATCCGAGCAAGGAATAAGTGTCTTTGGTTGCGGTTCCACGGCTTGACGTTCCCCTCACCACCATCTTACTCCCGGCCTTCATAGCCTTTACCAGTTTGACATCGCCCCCTTGCCGTGCCCACGCGTTGCCGTCGCTAGTAAACAACTCGAATGTTTGGCTGCCGATCGCAAGTTTGACCGTGCTGTTTTTCTTATAGGTATACCCCGCTTCAAAACTTACTTCGCCGCGCACGTTGTCCGCCTTACGGTTTGTCACGTAAGCGATGATATCACCGCGCCGAGTATAATTACCCTCGGCTTTTTTGGGCACGCTGGATATGAAACAGACTGCGGATTGGCCCGTACCCATCACGTAAGCCGTCCAATCCTTAAAGGTGTCCAGCACTTTGATCTCTGCCGACCTGGCTGAGCTAGTGGCGAGTATGATGCCGGCGAGCACAAGCGCCGCGCTATAACGAATTGGTCTCATCTTGGCGGTTAGAATAGCAATCGTCGTCCACTTGCGCCAGATGCGGCAATTCCAAAATCTCGAGCTTGCCCTCAACCTCTACCACGGTAACTTGGAACACCGGTGTCGGGTACCCAAATTCCTTCTGGTGGCACGCCAGTTTGGTAAAACACGTCGATTGGTATGCCGCCACGCGGATACCAGTGGCCGGCGATTCGCAACCACTCCGGAGACATTTCCGCGATCAACCTCTTGGCGATCATCATCGTGCATGCTTCGTGGAATACTCCGTGGTCGCGGAATGCGGCGAGATAGAGTTTGAGCGATTTGCTTTCGACGAGCTTTTTTCGAGGCACGTAGTCGATCACCAAGTGCGCGAAGTCAGGCTGGTCTGTGACTGGACAAAGTGAAGTGAATTCGGGACACGAGAACCGAACCAAGTACAGATCGCCGGGTGACGGATTGTCGAAGGTTTCAAGTTCGGCCACTTCCGGAGAATCCGGTCGCTCAACCTTATTGCCGAGCTGGCGAAATTCACTTACTCCGCGTCTATCCATCGTTTGTTTGATCAACCGGAATGGTTGCCTTTCGACGCCGCTTCGGCAAACCAAACACATGCTTGGGCGGTGCTTCGTTCGGCCCTCCCGGACCAAGCGGGCGAGGCGCAAGACGCCCGAGGCTAGCGATTCGATCGTACATCACCACAGTCCCTGCGATGACCACGTTAAGACAAAACCGGCTCGGTATTCGGACCAAATAATCACAACGTTCAACCAAGTCAGGAGACAGATTTCCCCTTTCCGGGCCAAGCACGTACGCAGCGCAACGTGGGTGACCGAAACTCGGCAACCCGACCGCTTGTTCGATTATTTCGACGCCAACCAGGGCACAACCCTTGGGCAACGTCAATTCCGACGTACGACCGTAATGATAGAACGGCAAATTGCGTTGGGCATCCGAGGTGTCAGACTTGACCTTGTTCAGACCGTTTGCGGCCCCGATGGTAAACACGAAGCTGGCGCCAAACGCGTTGGCGGCGCGAAACAAGTTGCCTAGGTTGGTTTCCTTGCTTATACCCTCGACACCAATGGCAAAATAGCCGCGCATGTTCTCAGCCTGCATCGCGGCGGCCAGGAACGCAAGTCCCACGCCAATTGTGCCCAGTTTCGAGCCTCCGCACCGCCAGCCCCCTTTGCATTCTCACAGAACTGTAAAATCAAGTGCCCCATCGCCGCGGCTGCTTGAGGCTGTCTAAATTGTCGCGCAGATCAGGTGCGGAGATGCATCCCGCTCGTACCGACAAAGCGTCCCGATTCGTATCAACTTCGCCGCCCAACCCTGTCGCCGTGGTTGCTTGTCGTGGCGGCGCCGTCGAGTGCCGTCACCGCGCCGCCTTCGCCCTCGCCGATCGCCATGGGCGCTTGATTCGGGCCAAGGGGAACGTGAATGAACCGGTTTTTCCCCGATCGACGATCAAACCCATCCAGGCCCTTCCCCTAATCGAGAGCGGCGCAGCTGACCGATTCGGCCTCGGCGACGAAGAAATCGCGCTGGCCTGTGCGTCCCATAGCGGCGAGGCGTACCATGTCGCTATCGTCGAGTCTTGGCTCCGACGCCTCGGCCTGACAACCGACGACCTGGAGTGTGGCCCTCACGCCCCGCTGCACGAAAACTCGGCCCGGCGTTTGGTTATCGATGACGTTGCGGCGACGCCAACCCACAACAACTGCTCCGGTAAGCACTGTGGATTTCTAACCATTGCGCGTCACATTGGCGCGCCGGTTCAAGGCTATAGCCACCCGGACCACCCGGTCCAAATTATGGTGGGGAAAACACTTGCGGCATTGGCCGATTTTGATCTCCGAACCAGCACCGTCGGCGTGGACGGCTGTGGAGTACCGACGTGGGCGATGCCGCTTTCCGCCATCGCCACGGCCATCGCGCGACTTGCCGATCCCACGGATCTACCGCCTCGCACAGCAGTTGCCGCCGGGCGCATCTTGACTGCAATGGCCACCGAACCCCATTTGATCGCTGGATCTGGCCGTCTGTGCACAGCGCTAGCCGAACTGGCTAGCGATCGCGCCATCATCAAAGTAGGCGCCCAGGGCACGTATGTTGCGATGCTGATGGTCGACGGATTCGGTCTAGCGCTCAAAATTGATGACGGTTCTGCTCACGCCGCCCGTGTCGCCCTGATCGCGTTGCTCCAAGAAATTGGCGTCTGCAGCAAGGCTGAAATACGTCGACTCACCGATGTGTCCGGGTGCACCCTGCGCAATCGGGCCGGCAGACCGGTCGGGGAAATTGTCCCGGTGCCAGGTTGGGCAAAACGAGAGCGGAAGAGCCACGGGAAAGGCACTGCATGAAAAAGGGACCTCCCACGATCGACGATTCGATCCGCGCTCAGTACGAAGCCTACCCCTATCCGGCACGTGATCCAGCCGAGGAGAAGCGGCGATTGGTCGTCGGCTCCCCGAGTCATCTGCTCGAAATTAATCACTACGTGTTTGGTGGCCGGATGGACCCAAAACGCCCATTGCGAGCGCTCTTTGCTGGTGGCGGAACGGGCGATGGTACCGTCATGTTAGCTCAGCAATTGGCCGACAAAGATTGGCCTGCTGAAATCATCTACTTGGACCCCTCGGCCTCGGCACTTGACGTGGCTCGGACACGAGCTGAGGCTCGAGGATTGCAAAACATACAGTTCGTCCAGGCGGCGATATCCGACCTCGATGAACTAAACCTTGGCCGGTTCGATTACATCGACTGCTGTGGCGTGCTCCACCACCTAATTGACCCAGGCGCCGGCTTGGAACGTTTGGTCGGCGCCCTCGCAGAAGGCGGCGGAGTGGGCATAATGGTCTATGGCGAACTCGGTCGCATCGGCGTTTATCATATCCAGGAAATTCTACGTCTCCTAACGACTCCTTCTCTCGATGACTCATCGCGCATCGTCATGGCGCGACGTCTGCACGAACAGCTTCCGGAAAGCAACTGGTTCAAACGCAACCCGTATGTCCGCGACCATACGGACGGCGGCGATGCGGGTCTGTTTGACCTTTGCCTGCATAGCCAAGACCGAGCCTATACAGTGCCGCAAGTATTCACATTGGCGGAAAAAGCCGGACTAGCGATTACTGGTTTCATTGAACCGGCGCGTTATCAGCCCCACCACTACCTCACCGATCCGGACTTGCGGCGGCGCGTTGAATCCTTGTCCTGGCCCAGGCGTTGCGCTTTGGCCGAACTTGTTGCCGGCAATCTAAAAACCCACGTCTTCTACGCTGTAAAAAAACGCCGTCTTGAATCTGCTCTGGCAAAACCTTCGGGCCGTAAGGTGGTCCCTATACTACGCGAAACCGACAACAAGAAACTCGCTGGTCAACTGGCAAACGCTGAACGGATCGTCGCCGATTTTGATGGGGTAACAGTTTACCTGCCGTTGCCTCCCCTCGCCGCCCCCTTAGTCCGCCTGATCGACGGAAACCGCCCCATGGGCGACATTCACAAATCCCTCGCGCACAACAAAGGTCTACGTAGCTGGCCAAACTTTTTGTCTGAGTTTCGGCGTCTATACGACACTCTGCATGGGCTCAATTTGATGCTGCTTAGCCACCACCCCTTGCGCTGAGGTATACAGTCTTGTTCAGGTCTTCAACGCGGTCAGGTCCTTAAACAATTCAAGTGCCTCCGGATTTGCCAAGGCATCTTTATTCTTCACGGTGCGACCGTGAATAATGTCACGCACCGCGAGCTCTACTATTTTTCCGGAAAGTGTACGCGGGATATCGCTAACTTGGAGAACCTTTGCGGGAACATGGCGCGGCGTCGTGTTATGTCGGATTTGCCGCTTGATTTTTGCCACCAGAGTGTCGTCCAGCGTTACACCTTGCCGTAATTTCACGAAAAGGACGACACGGCAGTCATTTTCCCAATCCTGTCCAATAACAATGCTCTCCAATACTTCGTCAATGGATTCCACTTGGCGATAGATCTCTGAAGTACCGATTCGCACGCCGCCTGGGTTCAGAATCGCGTCCGAACGACCGTAAAAGATGACACCATCGTGCGCCGTTAACTCGACGTAATCACCATGGTGCCAAACCCCCGGATAACGGGAAAAATACGTGTTTCGGTACTTTGCATCGTCGTGGTCCCCCCAAAACCCAATCGGCATGGACGGAAACGGCTTTGTACATACGAGTTCGCCTTTTTCCCCACGAAGCGGACGTCCATCGCCATCAAACACCTCCATCTTCATGCCCAGCCCCCGCGACTGCAACTCGCCCCGCCACACGGGGACGAGTGGGTTCCCCAAAGCAAAGCATGAAATAATGTCGGTACCCCCTGCGATGGATGACAGGCGCACTGTCTCCGAAATTTTGGCGTATACGAAATCGAACAATTCTGGCGGCAACGGGGAACCCGTCGACAGGATTGTCTTCATGGCAGAGAGATCGTGTGTATCGCGGGGGCAAAGACCGGCCTTCGCTGTGGCGGAAAGAAACTTGGGCGACGTCCCGAACACGCTGATCCGTTCCTGTTCGGCCATGTCGAAGAGAACGTCTGGTTTTGGATAGATCGGCGACCCTTCGTACAGCACGATCTTCGCGCCGCTAGCCAAGCCGCTTACCAACCAATTCCACATCATCCAGCCGCAGGTCGTGAAATAGAACAAGCCGTCGCCGACCGATAAGTCTGTATGCAGTTGATGCTCCTTGAGATGCTGGATCAGGGTCCCGCCGGCGCCATGAATGATGCATTTCGGCGCGCCAGTCGTTCCCGACGAATAAAGTACGTAAAGCGGGTGATCGAATGGCAGTTGGGCAAACTCAATTTCTGAACTGGGATGGCCGGCGACGTACGCATCAAACGCCACAGAATTCTTGAGTTTTGCCAAATCCGGTCGTGGATGCACGTAGTCGACGATGACAATCCGCGCCAGGTTCGGAAGTTGAGCCCCAATCGCGGATACGTTTTCGAGGGAATCGAATTCCTTACCGTTATAAGAATACCCATCCGCCGCAAAAAGAATTTTTGGATTAATCTGACCAAACCTATCGAGAACGCCTTGAATTCCGAAATCCGGCGAGCAAGAGGACCACACGGCACCAATACTCACGGTCGCTAGCATAGCAATCACCGCTTCGGGTACGTTGGGCAAATAGCCCGCAACGCGGTCGCCAGGGCTGACACCATCTGACCGCAGAGCGCGCGACAGGCGAGCGACCTCGGCAAAGAGCTGGCCGTACGTCAGAGCCCGCCGGACCCCGTTTTCGCCCCACGACACGATGGCCGTCGTCTCGTCGTGACGCCGCAAGAGGTTCTCGGCGAAACTGAGCTTTGCACCGCCGAACCATTTTGCACCTGGCATACGGTCCCCAAATTCCAAAACACGATCGGCCTGCCGCGAGGCGATGACGCCGCAATGCGTCCAAACACTTGCCCAAAATTGGGGGAGGTTCTCGACGGACCAAGAATACAATGCTGGATAGTCAGGTAGATCCACGCCCCAGCGTTGTTCGACGGCGTGGCGAAAAGCCGTCATTTTCGCGCGCTCCACCATCTCTGCAGACGGCGTCCAAAGAGGAACGTCCATGGTAACCCCTGTTCTTCCCGAGCCGGTCGACGTGAAACTTTACTGATACCAACCCCTGCACTGCTAAGGAATCTCGGCCTCTCTTAAAATTGCCGTTTTCGTCGAACTTGTCGATGTAGTCCAAAGGTGCCGCTGTTGCGCCCATCGTCCCCGGCGCCTAGATTATCCGACATGGGACCCGTGATTGGTTTAACTCTTGATTCGGAACGGCCTGGCGGTTACGCGAAACTGCCCTGGTATGCAATCCGCGAGAACTACTGCGACGCGGTGAGCGCTGCTGGTGGCGTTCCGATAGCTCTGCCCCACGATGTCGAACAGGTTCCGGCATTCCTCGATCTTATTGATGGACTCCTGATTACCGGTGGTGCGTTTGACGTGGATCCGGCACTGTTCGGGGCCACCTCCCGACATCCCTCAGTGGTTACCAAGGACCGACGCACCGCGTTCGAGTACGCCATCACCCGGGGTGCCATGGAGCGGGATATAGCGATATTCGGAATTTGTGGCGGGCAGCAACTTCTCAACGTCGTTCTCGGCGGCAGCTTAATTCAAGACATTGCCAGCGAAATCCCGGGTGCCCTGACCCATGAGCAACCAAACCCACGCACCGAAACCGGTCATCGGGTAGCCATCACCGCCGGCAGCTTGCTTCATCGTATCGTTGAATGCGACGAATTGGACGTGAACAGCGCCCATCACCAAGCTGCGGCCAAGGTGGCACCGGAAGTAACGGTAAACGCCGTCGCAGGCGATGGAATCATCGAAGGCATTGAGGATCCACGGCAGAGATTTTGCCTTGGCGTTCAATGGCATCCCGAATACGACGTTAGCTCCGGCGACCGCCGGCTGTTCGCGGCTTTCGTATCCGCCGCTACGGCGTGACCATGTCCGGCGAAGCCGGTGAACGGGTAGCTAAACGTATCGCGCGCGCCGGTCTTTGTTCGCGGCGAGAGGCCGAGCGCTGGATCACCGCTGGGCGCGTCTGCGTTGACGGTCAGGTACTGGCCTCCCCTGGCGTCGTCGTAAACTCGACTTCTCTGGTTACGATCGACGGCAAGCCTCTTCCTGTGGCGGAGGGGACACGCTTGTGGCGATACCACAAACCCCCCGGTTTGGTTACCTCCCATAGGGACCCAGACGGCCGCCCGACGGTATTCGAATCCTTGCCCGACGACATACCGCGGGTGATATCGGTTGGCCGGCTGGACATTGCCAGCGAAGGCTTGTTGTTGCTGACAAACGACGGCGCTCTTGCCCGCCGGCTGGAAATTCCGTCCACGGGATGGTTGCGGCGCTACCGGGTTCGGGCGTTCGGCCAATTGGAATCTGCGCGGCTGGAAGCGCTTTCGTCCGGTATAACGGTGGACGGTGTATCGTATGGGCCGATCACGGCGTGTTTGGAGCGCCGCCTGGGAAGCAACGCTTGGTATTCGGTCGCTTTACGCGAGGGGCGTAACCGTGAGATTCGGCGGGTCATGAGCCACTTGGGAGTGACGGTAAACCGAATTATCCGGGTTGCCTTTGGGCCATTTCAACTCGGTCGGCTGCCAGCAGCCCAAGTGCGCGAGGTACCGCGAAAAGTGCTCAATGAACAGCTTGGTTGTGATCAGCCGGCCCCGGTGGTTCAGCGGGCGAAGCATTCTGCGCATCATCGGCGGTAGTCTGCGAGGCCGGCCTCTCGCGATGCCCAGTGGGCTTGCAATTCGGCCTACCGGCGCACGGGTGCGCGAGGCCTTGTTCGATATTCTAGCCCACGGTGAGACACCCTTACCCGCCGGCGCAAACGTGGTCGACTGTTTTGCAGGGACTGGCGCACTTGGATTCGAGGCGTTGTCCCGTGGCGCCACGCGAGTCACCTTTCTGGACACTCGGCGATCGGCCCGCCGACTGGTCCGTACCAACGCGATCAGGCTGGGAGTAACCGAGCAGGTCGAAATCCTGAACAGTGACGCGTTGCGACCTATGCGTCCGCCAATGCCTTGCCAGTTGGCCCTCCTGGACCCACCATACGGCGCCAACCTTGCGTCCAGAGCCTTGGCCTCAATGTCCTCGAAAGGATGGCTGTCCGACGGCACCGTCGCCGCCCTGGAACTTTCGACGAAAGATGAATTCGCGGCGCCGGCGGGATTTTACGTCCTTACCAGCCGAGTCTACGGTTCCACCCGACTGATCATCTTGGAATGGTGGGCGGACAACCCAACGAACAAAGACTGAGAGAACGTGCCGCTACACAGAAACAATAATTTTTATGTAACTGCCCAGGTGCCTCA
>JAAXGF010000288.1 GCA_012267605.1 Alphaproteobacteria bacterium
GAGTATTTAGAGATCTCCAGTTGGGTGAAAAGGCTGATTGGTCCGAGTGGGTTCTGCGTGCAATTCAATATTATGTGCAAAACATTCTCTTCATCATCGAAGCGAACGGCGGCGAATACTATTTGTACCGAGATACAACAGCAAACGTGCCCCATTTGGTCGTGGAGGACGGCTGAAAATTCAACTCCAAGTTCGGCATTTAGTGCGCCAGCTTATGATGCCTTTAGCGTGAACGCCTTCGCACCACTGGAATATTCCTTCTCGATCGCGAGTAATGCGCGTTTGCGCCCGAGACCCCAACGATAACCGGCAAGGGCGCCGCCGGTACGGATAACCCGATGGCAGGGCACCACGACGGATACCGGGTTGGTAGCACACGCGCGGGCCACTGCGCGGTACGCACCGGGATGGCCGAGCCAACGCGCAACTTCCGCGTAAGTTCGCACTTCGCCGTAGGGAATTTTCCGCAGTGCCGCCCATACTTGGTGTTGAAAGGTGCTGCCAACGGCATCGACAGGAATTGCGTCCGCCGGGGTTCCGAGCTGAATGTGCCGTAACACGGGATCGACCCACAAAGCTTCCAAGTCACCGCTCTGCCGTGCGTCAGGGAAAATTTGACGCAGCGCCAACCGCAACGGTTGATCGTCCGAATCCATGAATAGCGCGCAAACGCCGTGTACGGTTGCGGCGATAAGCATGCGATCCAAGGGTGAATCGATTATGGCGTAAAGCGTTTCCGCACGATTCCGGCTGTTTGGTCCGCCAACTACAACTTGATTTCGAGCGATTTTACCGTTCATGTGAGGGCATTTCCTTTCATATCCAAATATTTGTCCTGGCGCTGACGGCGCAACTCGCCCGGCGGAATTCCGATCAATTCCTTTAAAGCCAAGTCGATGGCGTTACCAACCTCATCAATCGCCTTATCGGGATCCCGGTGGGCACCGCCTTTCGGTTCACGAATGACCGCATCGATGACCCCCAGTTCCGTCAAATCCTTCGCCGTTAGCTTCAACGCATCCGCCGCCTTTTGCGTGTGTTCTGCGCTGCGCCAAAGAATCGAGGCGCAGCCCTCAGGCGAGATAACCGAATAAATCGCATGTTCGAGCATTATTACGCGGTCAGCGACGGCCAATGCGACAGCACCGCCGGAGCCACCCTCACCGATAATCGCGCTGACAAAAGGCACACTGACATCAAGGCACGCCTCAATGGCCCGCGCGATTGCTTCGGCTTGCCCCCGTTCCTCGGCGCCAACACCTGGATATGCGCCGGGCGTGTCGACCAATGTTACTACTGGCAAGCGAAAACGATCGGCCAATTTCATCAGGCGCACAGCCTTGCGGTAACCTTCGGGAGACGCCATGCCAAAGTTGTGGGCGATGCGTTCATCCGTATCGAATCCCTTCTCGTGCCCCAACAGCATCACTGCGCGCCCCCGAAAACGGGCTAGGCCACTGATAATCGCCCTGTCCTCCGCAAACGAACGGTCGCCCGCAAGCGGTGTGAAATCCTCCATTAGGCGGGCGACGTAGTGCGAGGCATGGGGGCGGTTACGGTGTCGCGCAACCTGGGTCTTTTGCCATGGCGTCAACTTTTCATAGGTCTGGCTGAGCTGCCGATCGACCTTATTTTCGAGCCGCTTGATTTCAGCGCCGATATTAATTTCGCCATTGCCACTTAGACCACGCAATTCCTCGATTTTGGCCTCAAGCTCGGCGATTGGTTTCTCGAAATCGAGATAATTGTTGGTTGACATGTCGAAATCCAGTTTAGCCCGCGCAGGGGCTACGCGTAAACCGATGGCGATCGGCGCGGAGAGCGTCGCCTGCATCTCTTGGATTTTCCGCCCCGAATACCCATATAAACTTTGTTGAACGCGTTTGCCGATAAGCAGCGGCGCGGCACGGAAAGGCTCCAAGTGCCGCAAGCGTGATGGCACGGCGGAAACGATGTTAAATCGGAAATCGCCTCGTATTTGGCCAGAGAGGCGCAAAACTCAAAACAAATGTTGGCCGACCCCCTACGGGATCGGTCAGGCGTCCTTCTCGGACCTGGCGTGAAGGCCCATTCTCGCGGCGGCAATTAATTACAGCGCCCAACAGTGCGTTTGGGCGTCGAGATTGGCAGGGCCAAAGGCGTTGTCCGCTCCGCCCGATTGGAAACGCGGGAAAGCGAGGTAACCATGAACAACGCCAAAATGCCGAATCTGCACGCTCGCCTCCTAATGGCCGGCACAATCGCTGCGTCTGCGATCTTAGCACCCAGTACGTTTAGCCACGCTGGTTATGACGATCAGTCTCCCATGGCAAGGGAATCGGCGGTCTTGAATATCAAGAGAGTCGAGGATCAATTCAGCAAGATCGGTCTTCGCATAGAGGAAACCAGCGAACAAATTAGATCCCACCAAGAGGAGTGGTCGGCTGAGCAAAGCGCGAACAGTTTTTCGCGGATACATGCCTTTACTCAAGTTTCGAGCGGCGTATGGACGGTTCTCATGGATTACGTTACCGAAGCGCTGGAAATACTATCGGGCAATGCATTACCCGAAGACAAAGCGGATGCGGAATAGGATTCGTGTGAACCAAACAGATGGCGATTAGCCCCGATCGCGGCGATCCAGCCCTACCAGGGCGTTTGCAAGATCGATCGCGGCAAAGGGACGCAGGTCGTCGATGCCCTCACCGATGCCGATGGCATGAATTGGCAAACGGAATCGTTTGGCGATGGCAACGAGCACACCGCCTCTCGCCGTGCCGTCGAGCTTGGTGACAATCAGACCGCTCAACGGCAGCATCTTGGCGAAGGCTTCCACCTGTGCCAACGCGTTTTGGCCGGTGGTCGCGTCTAACACAAGAAGGCAATTGTGCGGCGCGGAGGCGTCGATCTTTTTGATCACCCGCGACACCTTTTCCAGCTCCGCCATCAAGTCCGCCCGATTGTGCAGACGACCGGCCGTATCCATGAACAAGATGTCGGTGCCGTCGGCAATTGCCTGCCGCAATCCCTCGTACGCGAGACCAGCGGCGTCCGCGCCCGGGGCAGCAGCCACCACCGGGCAGCCCGCGCGCTCACCCCAGATTTTTAGTTGGTTGATAGCAGCAGCGCGAAAGGTATCGCCAGCCACCAAGGTTACGCGCTTGCCGCCAATGCGAAACTGCTTCGCCAACTTGCCGATTGTCGTCGTCTTGCCGGTACCATTGACTCCGATTACGAGAATAACGTTCGGTCGGTGTGCGGGGTCAATGACCAGGGGTTGTGCAACAGGTGTCAGCGCCTTGCAGATCCACCCGGCGACAACCTCGCGGATCGTGTCCGGCGACGTTTCACGGTCGAAATAGCGGTGTGACAAATCGCGACGAATGTCCTCTGAAAGCTCGGCGCCCAAATCCGCGCCAATGAGAAAATCCTCTAGTTCATCGAGAGTCTCTTCGTCTAGTTTGCGGCGGGTAAAAATTCCTCCGACGCCCGAACTAAACGAGTTCGACGTACGCCCCAAGCCTTGCTTGAGGCGACCGAACCAACCGGAGGAGTTCTCGTCGCCCTGCTTTGACGTCACACGCACCGACCCAAGAGCCGGTCTTGATCGACGGCAAAAAAAAGCGTACGGACGACGCTTCCTGGAGCCGCATCTGAAACCAGGTGAACCGGCGCGTAATGCTCACTTCGCCCAAAGTTCGGGCGTTCCACCAATACTTCCGCCGAGCCACCGATTTGGCTCTCGAGGAAAGCGCGCACTCGCTCCAACCCGATTGCGCGAAGGCGTTCGGCCCGTTCCCGGCGAACTTCGCCGGACACCTGCGGCATACGAGCTGCAGGCGTTCCTGGCCGCGACGAATACGGAAATACATGCAAAAATGTAAGCCCAGCCTCGTCGACTAAATCGAGTGTCCGCTGAAACATCCTCACGTCCTCGGTGGGAAAACCGGCGATCAAATCGGCCCCGAATACGACGTCTGACCTGCTGGCACGCAGCTCTTCGCAAAATGCAATAGCCTGGATTCGTGTGTGTCGGCGTTTCATACGCTTGAGGACCAAATCATCACCGGACTGTAGGCTCAAGTGGAGATGCGGCATGAGCCGCGCTTCCGTAGCCAGTAGATCACGCAGATCGCCGTCGATCTCGGCGACGTCGAGCGAACTCAGGCGTAGGCGCTTCACATCCGGTACTGCGCGCAAAAGGCGGCGAACTACGCTCCCCAGCCCCGGATCACCTGGGAGATCGGAACCGTAGGCAGTGATATCTACCCCAGTCAGCACGATCTCGCGAATGCCCGTGGCCACCAATTTGCGCGCTTGGTCGACAATCTGGCCCATCGGAACGCTCCGGCTGGGACCTCGGCCATAGGGGATGGCGCAAAACGTGCATCGGTGATCGCAACCGTTTTGAATTTGCACGAAGGCACGAGATCGTGCGTGGAATCCGGTGATCAAATGCGCCGCCGTTTCACGTGCGGCCATGATGTCACCGACCAAAATGGGTGAGTCGTTCGCCTTGAAACTTTCGGCCAGTAGCTTCTCAGCGTTGCCCATTACCTGATCGACCTCGGGCATGGCGGCAAAGCTCTCGGCGTTGATTTGTGCTGCGCAACCGGTGACGATAATGCGGGCATTGGGTGACGTGCGCCGGGCTCGACGGATCGCCTGACGGGCCTGACGTTCCGCTTCCGAGGTCACGGCACAGGTGTTGACGATCACCGTGTCGTTCAGCCCTGCTGCGTGTTCACGCATAACTTCCGATTCGAAAGCGTTCAAACGGCAGCCAAATGTGATGATTTCGGGCTGGCTCATCTCACCTGATCCGCGGGCCACGTGCCGTTAAAGGAAGTCGCGGCCGGACCGGTCATCAAGACGTGGTCATCATTCCGCCATTCAATGCGGAGGGAACCACCATCGAGGACTATTTCGGCCCGTCGCGCTGAAAGTCCCCTTCGGCACGCAGCAACCAACGTTGCGCAAGCGCCGGTGCCGCAGGCACGGGTGACGCCAACACCCCGTTCCCAAACTTTAACCCTGATTCGATCCTCGGCAAGGACGCGCGCCAGTTCGACGTTTGTGCGTTGGGGGAATAGCGGATGGTGCTCAATGGCGCGACCAAGACGGGTTATCTCCTCCTTCTCAACCACGTTGCCAAAAAAGACGACGTGGGGATTGCCCATGCTCACTGCGCAGCCCGGTGAAGGGGTGGTGGTGCCAAGATCGAGCGCCAGGGTGTCGGCCGTGCGCGACAGGGGAATATTCCGCCACTCCAGACCCGGCACCCCCATGTCGACGGTGATGGTATCCGCCCCCGCTGCTTGACAGTGAAGCATCCCAGCTGGACTTTCGATGATGGTCTCGCGACCGCCGTCCTCCGTCATCAACAAGGTTGCCACGCATCGGGTGGCGTTTCCGCAGGCCTCAACTTCGCCTCCGTCGGCGTTGTGAATTCGGATCAAAGCGTCAGCGCTTTTTGAGGATTCGATAACGATAACCTGGTCGCAGCCGACACCGGTGCGTCGGTCAGCGATGGAACGCGCCATCGTTTCACTAATTGCGATTGGACTTCGACGACCGTCGAACACGACGAAGTCGTTGCCCAGTCCATGCATTTTTACGAAAGGAAGCGGTCCCATGACAGGCCTTATAGGAGCGGGCGGCACCCAGAGTCCATTGCTTTCCCCCGCGCAAACAGAGGCGACGAGCTCACTCGTGCGTGCGATCGAGGACGATGAGGTCTTTGTCGATGAGGTAGGCGATGGCATCGAGGAATTCGCGCTCGCTTACTCGGCCCTGGCCGTACCAAAGCGCGGTCCTTCTGAACCAATCAGGAACCTTTCCTGCGCCTTCCGGCGCCATCGCTGTTATTTCACCGGCGCCCGTATCGGAAACACCGTCTTTGGAGCGCTCCTCGACACCAAGCCCGCTGACAATGGCGCCAACCGTTACGATCAGCATGAACAAAAGCCCAATCAACCCGCCCGCGGAGCTTCTCCCATGTTCCTCAGTGTCCATAATAATGCTACCTTCTGAAGCCTTAAGGAAAATCCGTATTGATCATGACCATGTCGATTTGAACGTAATTACTATTTTTCGTTTTCCAAGATACTTTCATTGACGAAACCAACTCAAGTGTCAAAACGGTTAGGATTGCTCGGCATGAGCAGAAATTCATAGGAACAAACTCAAACAAAGTCCCAACCCATGGGTCCCTTTGTCTTGATATTATCTTCTGAATTCTTCTATTAAGAGCGTTAGTTTACTAGTATCGAAACCTGAATCATAAGATTATAATGTCGGTGCCCATTTTAATTTTCGTTATTATTGGAATATATGCCGAAATTTCTTAATCCCGGAATATCCCAAATTTCGAATAGCCGTGGTGCACATCCATTTCGAGTCAAACCTTGGCACGCGTTGGGCCATGTTAGGCCTCGGCTCGAATCGGGTGTCGGAATTCTTTACAGCGATATAACCCGAGAATCGGGGAAAAATTTTGCACGAGTGGCAATGGTGTCGGAATTTTTGACACTCGACATGGTTCCGCAGAATCGCGCTAACTATCAGAAATTTATGATACTTTTCTAGATGGATTAGATTGGATGTGTTGTCGATAGCCGTTTTCAGGCGAAAAAGTGTCGGAAAACTTTACAGAATGCGCCCCAAGACCCCTTTCGAGCTCTCAATATGACGTGCAGTGGCAAGCTATCTGATTGATTTTGCAGAATTATATATTGACTGGCACGCCACTTGCTTAAAAATTAATCAGCGAACCAGATTTTTTGGGGAGGCGTGAGCCAAGGGCTCGCACAATTCGACTGAGGTTCAGTTATTTACCCTTTTCGTAAGGGGAATGAGAAAGAAAGATGGCGGATATGATTATGAAAACGTAACTGCCCAGGTGC
>JAAXGF010000329.1 GCA_012267605.1 Alphaproteobacteria bacterium
ATTTACATAGGTTTGGGGCAAATGGTCCGTTCATCCACCAATAGAGCCCGTTTGCCAATGGTTTTGCGTGTAGTTTGTTATGCCGGCAGCCGGGGAGACGAAACGCCAAGGCAGTTTTTTTTAGGCCGCCGATCGGTCGAGGTGGTGAAGATTGTGCGTCAGTGGCTCGAACCAGACCACCGCTACTTCAAAATCCTTGGCGATGACGGCACCGTCTATGTCCTGCGCTACGCTGAAGCGGCGGGTGAACCGCACTGGGAATTGGCCACACATCCAATTCGCGGCGCCCGTAATCATCCAATATTCTAACCGTCTCAATTCAAATAAGGCCGATAAGACGCGAAACTGCATCACGCCAATTCTGTGCGAGCACAGACCAAATTCCCGAGCCCCTTGCCCCCGATTACTCGTCGGAAAAGAATTTTCGCCAACCCATATCGTTGCCGGACGGCAAAGGTGCGGTGGGCGACGTAATCCAGGCAGCGATGTCGGCGTGCACGACGTCGCTTTTTAGATCCCTCAGGAGCATATGGTACCCGTCCGGGTAGATGGCGACCCTGTGTGGCGCCGTGAGCCGGCGCAACATTTTGTACGTCGGGATTTTGGGTACGATTTCTTCCTTTGCGCCGTAGATGACGAGGGTGGGGACCGAAATATCCGCGGTCGTGGAGAATGCCGCGTCCATGAGATTCACCAAGCCGTAGACGCTGTCGATTCGCGTCTGCTTGATAATCAGAGGATCCTTTCCTAGGGCGATCAGCATGTCACGGTTATCCGATGGTTTGAATCCCAACCCGCGACCGCTCACCTTGGCGCCGGGCGCGACGTGTGCCCCGATCCACAGCACAACCTTATAAAAGGGATTCAAGGTTTGCCAACCCCAGACGGCCGGTGCGGCGAGGACAATTCCGTCAACCTGTGGTGCGTCCTTGGCGCCCATCGCCGTCATTACCACGGCGCCTCCCATACTGGTGCCAACGAGAAAGAACTGTTTGCCGACGTGGGCCTCTCGAATCAAATCCGTAGCGGCGTTCAGGTCCGATACAAGGGTTTCGGTGCCCGGCCATAAACCATGACCCGGCGCGCCCCCGAACCCTCTTTGGTCGTAGGCATAGGTTTGGATCCCTTGGCTTGCCCACGATCGCGCGGTCGCGTCAAAGGCCTGGCTATAGTCGTTGATGCCATGCACGGCGAGGATCACCGCGCTCGGATCACCATCGGGCCGCCAAACGCGCAGCGGAAGCCGGCTCCCATCGGCCATGACTAATTGGTTGGCGGTTAATTCGGGGCTTTGCACCGGTGGCCCTACCGGTATGGTCACTGGTGCGCACGCGGCTATCAGCGCAACTAGTATGCACCTGATTACCAAGTTGGCTCGAAGCCGTGCCACGGAGCAAAGGACTCGGCCGCAAAAAACTTTTCTCACCAACGATTAGAAACCGGTCACGAAAACAGCCGAGTCCACTAGCACGTCACTGCGAGTGAACTGGGATCGCCGATTTACCAAATCCATTCCCCCATTTCATTGTGTTCGCGATACGGCAAAGCCGATCCTATTTCCACATTCTAACCCCGTCATAGCAATCCAAGTCTCGCGGCTCTCGCCTGGACGAACCTACTTTATCGGCTGCCCACAGGCGAACCAACCCGTCTTGAATGTTCTGAGACGGTGCTCTCGTGCTGCCGTATATCTTCTACAAGGTTATCTGCGCCTGGGGCAGGAACGCTATTTTGGGGATTTGCGCCCGGTCAGTGGGCAATTTCGCAGCGGTCGTCGTTCGCACACCATTTTTCAGCGAAACGCCGCATTTTATCGCGGGCAGTTTCGTCGCGAGGCGAGATCACGTCGCCATTGAGTCGAACAAGCTTCATTTTTTCCAGTTCGTTTGCCGCTTGACGAATTTTTTCTTCGGGAATCTTCGTCGCGCGCCAAATCGAATGAATGGCGAACGGCTGGTACCCGACCCGGCAGATGATCGACCGCTTAATCGGATCCATGTTCAGCCGCAGCGAATCGCCGAGATCGCCCATGGCCTCACCAAAGCGCGCCAGACCATGCTTGCGCCAAGTGTCGTCGTCAGCCGCGGCGTGACACGGAATAACGATAATAGCCAAGGCGAGCATCGCGCGGAGCGGACTCATAGTCTATATATGGACTGCTTGTGTTGTATTTCTATGCCGTGCATGAGACACGGTCGTGAAACGATGACACGCGCAAGGGGGCTCGCCATGAAATGTCCGAACTGCGCGGATCGGATGCTGCGTCCCGTTCTCACCAAACAGGGCGTGGAAGTGGATCATTGCAATTCGTGCGAAGGCGTGTGGCTGGAACGGGGGGAGATTTATCTTTTTTCGAAGAAGCCCAAGCCGATTGCGGCCAAGCTCAAGGACGCCCTAGAGCAACAACGGCCCTGCGCGAAATTGTCGCCGGTTAGCGGCGAAGCGATGACCGAAATCACCTACCCTGGTGGCCTTACTCTCGAATACTGCCCGCGGTCCGGTGGTCTCTGGTTTGACGCTGGCCAGCTACATGCCCTGCTGGAAGGCGAGCGCGGCCTGCACATGGCGTACGATCGCCACGTGAAGGAGACCGACCGGTGGGAGGGTTCGGGCAAACCCTTGCTGGCCATGGGTACGAAACTCATGCCCCTGCCCAATCTGGTGTTGCGGTCCACGGCGACCTTGCTCGGGCTATATGGACTGCTCACGGTCATCCTCATCTCGGCAGTCGAATTTGCCGGCGTGCCCGCCCACCTTGCCGTAATTGCCGGTATCGTCGCGGTGGCACTGCAATTCCTAATTGGTCCGTTTCTCATGGACCTGTCGTTGCGTTGGCTATACCGCATGGAATGGGTGCCAAAGGAGCAGCTTCCCGCACATTTACGCCTGTTCACCGAGCGGGTGTGCGCGGAGAAAAAAGTGCGGTTTCCGCGATTTGGCGTCATCGATGATGGCGCTCCCCAAGCCTTTACCTATGGTCACACGCCGAGGAATGGGCGGATCGTAATATCGCGCGGATTGTTCGAGCTTCTGGAACCCGAAGAGACCGAGGCGGTGGTGCGGTGGTGGCGCATGAAATCGGCCATGTGGTCCACTGGGACATGTTTCTCATGACAGTCGTCCAATTGGTGCCGCTACTGCTCTATTACGTGTACCGCATGTGCTTTCGCGCCAGCAGCTCGAGCGACGGCGACAGCAGGAGCCGCGGCGGCGCCATCGGTGTCGCGATCATCGCGTACATTCTCTACATCATTAGCGAATACGTGGTGCTGTGGTTCTCGCGCACCTGCGAGTATCACGCCGACCGGTTCGCCGGCACGGTTACGGGAAATCCGTCGCTGCTGGCCAGTGCGCTTGTGAAGATCGCCTACGGTTTGGCGCGCGAGGAAAAGGGTAGCGAAGATGAACCCGAGGAAGGCCCCAAACGGCGCCACAATCTCGACACCATCGGAGCCCTCGGCATATTCGATTCAGGTGCCGCACAAGCTCTGGCGATCGCAAGCTATTCGGACGTGGGTACGACGGACGTTGATCGCCTTACCGGTGCGATGCGCTGGGATTTGTGGAATCCATGGGCCAAATGGTACGAGCTGAATTCAACCCACCCGTTGGTCGCAAAACGCCTGCTTCACCTTTCTAACCAGGCGACGCACATGGGCCGAGCACCTTACGTCGAATTCAACTTGACGCGGCCCGAATCCTACTGGGATGAGTTTTTCGTCGATCTCGGGGTTTATCTGATGCCATTGCTCGCGGCTATTCCGCTTTTGCTATTTGGCGTTGTGCGTTACGCCGCTCCCGATGCCTTCCAGAATGCCTTCGAGGCGAGCATTTTTTTACTGCCCATGTCCATCGCGTTCTTCGGCTGCGCGCTTTTGCTCCGCTTCGAGTTTACCTATCGTTCGGGGTTCATGGCGCCAATGAGCGTGGCCGCGCTCTTGCACAAGGTGAAGGTCTCAGGAATACGACCGGTGCCGTGCCAAATTTGCGGCACGGTGATCGGCCGCGGTATCCCCGGCTATATGTTTTCCGAGGATATTCCGACAACAGGAATATGCCGCATTCGCCGCTTAAGGCATTGATATCACACACAGCCGCGCCTGCATTGTCGGCATATTCAGAGATCCTCAAGGAACGCCAGGAGCGTGTCTCCGGGCCGGTATCGGCCGCAAGGCGCGTCAATCGGCTTCGTCCGTTCCAGAACCTCCTCCTTTAGCTTCATGTCCGCGTGGAGATAGATGCTGGTGGTGGAGACGGACTCGTGCCCCAGGTACAGCGCGATCGCCGTGCCGCCGATACCGCGGTGACGCAACGTCATCGCCGCGGTGTGGCGAAGGCAGTGGGGACTTATCTTCTTGCCTCTGAGCGTTGGACAGTCCTTGGATGCCAGGACGACGTACTTGCGGACGATTCGCTCGACTGCGTCCCGGCTGAGACGATCGTTGCGGTTACTCACGAACACTGGCCGGTCTGCGACTCCGTCCCGTTCCTCAAGCCAGCCCCGAAGCGACTCCACCGTGTCCTTCCTCAAGGGGGTCCTTCGTTTCTTACGCCCTTTGCCCCGGCAGCTGACATGTGCGCCGGTTCCGAGATCGACATCACCGCAGTCGAGTCCGATCAGCTCCGAGATCCGCAGACCCGTCTGCACGAAGACGTGGAGGATGGTCCTGTCCCGCCGCCCGTACCATGTTGCGAGGTTGGGAGCGGCGAGGACCGCCTCTATCTCCTCACTCTCGAGGTACGAGAGCACCGGCTTCTCGTAGCGCTTCGCGGGCAGGGCGAGCACCTGCTGGCAGTGGTGGAGGAGACCCGGTTCGTTGATGGCAACGAAGTTGAAGAAGGAGCGGACCGCCGTCAGCCTGGTGTTACGACTGCGGGCAGTATTACCGCGCCCGGTCTCGATGTGGTCGAGGAACCCCCCGACGAGCTCGGCATCGATGTCGGTGACAAGCATGTCGGTTGGCTCGCGGCCGAGACGGTCACGTGCGAACTTCAGAAGGAGCACGAAGCTACGGCGATAGCTGTCCACCGTATTGGCCGAGGCGTCCATCTGGTTCGCGAGGCAGTCGGTGAAGAAGCGTTCCACGAGGATGGGGAGCGGGTACGATGTCATGATCCCTCTCCTTCCCTGAAGCACCGCTCTGCGCGTTCACTGGCGAGTTGCAAGAGTTCGGGCACGGCCTCGATGTACCAGTAGGTCCCAGCCGGATCCTTGTGACCCAGGTATGTGCTCAACTTGTACATCTCGCGGTCGGGGTCGCGTCCCGCCCGGAACCAGTCGATGATGGTCTTGGTGGCGAAGGTATGACGCATGTCATGGAGCCGGGGACCGCGGCCAACGCCGTATCCGGCCTGCTTTTCCCGCAGACCGATTATCTGGCTAAGCCATGCGAAGTTTTGCTGGGCCGTCAATTTCGCCAGCCGTTTCCCGTTCTCGCTCGTGAAGAATGCCGTCGGCGCGGTGCCGAGAATCCGGTTCCGTTCGCCGCGGTAGGTGCGGAGGCGATCGGCAGTGCAGTCGGCTATCGGGATGAATCGGCTCTCGCCGTTCTTGGCGTTGTCGACATGCAGGACGGCGGCGGCGAGGTCGACGTCCAGGTCGTCGAGGCCGAGTGCCTCGCCGATTCGCAGCCCGCTAACAGCCAACAGGCCGAAGAGTGTCGCGAGGGTGTTGCCTAGTAACCCACGCGGAGATGGCAGCTTCGCGGCCTCGGTGACGATACGGACGATCTCGTCATCGGAATAGATGTAGGGTGCCGGGCGTTGGTAGCGCTTCGGAAACAGCCCCTTGGGGGGGACCTCCGTTCGCGGGTCACGGGCCTTGAGCCAAGCCGTGAAGCCGCGCACGGCGCTCAGCCAGGAGATCCACGTGGTCGAACTTGCGGAGCCGTTCTGCTCCTTCCATCGCAGGAACAGGTCAACGGTAATCCACTCCGTAGGCAACGATTGCCTCCCCCACG
>JAAXGF010000311.1 GCA_012267605.1 Alphaproteobacteria bacterium
CCACCGCATGCAGAAATCCATCAGGTGCGGGTGTTCGACAGGATCAGACCTGGGCAGTTACGTTTTTCTTTCAAAAGCGGGGTTCACGTAAATGATGGGATTGTCGGGCTGACGGGAATCGGTGATGACGACCGGATTCACCGTCGATTCGATCGCTTGAATGCCCAACTCCGCTGGTAGATTGGCGTCCCCACCCGCCATCTCTTAAGCGCCTTTCGTGCGAATTATGTAATTCGATTTTATCTTATCGGAAATCTCTTCTCGCGTTTCATTAATTGACGGTACTGATCCGTACCAGGTCGGATACGACCAAATGTTAGGTAGAGCGGTTCGTAATCAGTTGGCCCCTTCGGGGCCGAGAACGCCGGCGCTCATGGCGAGGCGGACGAGATGGGAGAGGTTCTTCGCGCCGGTCTTAAACATCAGACGCGCTCTGTGGTTTTCCACGGTGCGCGGACTGATATCGAGATCGCGTGCCACCTCCTTGTTGGACTTGCCTATCACGACAAGCCCAAGCACCTCGCGCTCACGTGGCGACAAGCCCTCAATCATCGATTTGAGCTCTGGGTTTACGCCACTTTGCTCGGGGCCGGATTGGGCGATCTTCAAGGCACGCTCGACGCAGGCCAACATCACTTCATCGGAGAACGGCTTCTCGACGAAATCGAGTGCGCCGTTCTTGATCGCCTTGACGGCAAGCGGGATATCCCCGTGCCCAGACATGAAGACGATAGGGATATCGATACCGTCCGCAACAAGCTTCTCCTGCAGCTCCAATCCGGTCATGCCCGGCATGCGGACGTCAAGTACCAGGCAACCCTTTCGCGACCCATCATAGGCCTCCAGAAACGCCGCCGGCGATTCAAAGTCCTCGACTTTGAAGTCCTCCGATTCCAGGAGGGCCCGCAGGGTTAGCCTTATCGTGTCGTGGTCGTCGACGACAAATACGGTCAATCCATCTGCCATGTCAGTTGCAGCTCTCTTCGGCGACGGGCACGGTGAAGTGGAAGACAGTGCCCCCCTCGGCTCCGGGTTCCGCCCAAATCCGGCAACCATGACTATCGACGATCGTCTGGCAAATGGAAAGCCCTATCCCCATTCCGCCCGATTTGGTGCTGACGAAATGATGGAATAGACGTTGTGCAACATCCCGGTCAAGGCCGCACCCGGTATCCGAAACCGCGACCTCGACATGACCGTCGTCAAGGCGACCGGTCGTTAACGTCATGATTTTGGGATTCGAGCGGGCCATCGCCTCGGTGGCGTTACGCATTAGGTTTAGGATCACCTGTTGGATCTGGATCTTGTTGATATTGACCGCTGGTGGGCTGTTTGCAAAGTTCCTTTCAATTTCGATCGCGTTTTCCCTACTGCCGATCGATCCTAACCGGATCGCCTCGTCGACGACGGTGTTGATATTCTCGACGGTGCGGTTCGTATCCCCGTTTCTGACAAATTCTCGGAGCGAACGAATGATTTGTCCCGCGAGATTGGATTCAGCGATCGCGTGGTCCATCAATTCGATAATCTGCGAAGGAATATCTCCATTCTTCTTGGCGAGCAAACGGCGGCAGGTAGAGATCGCCGTCATGTTGGCGGTGAGCGGTTGATTGAGTTCGTGCGCCAGTCCTGTCGCCATCTCGCCCATGGCGCTGAGACGACCAACATGCAGCATTTCGGCTTGGCTCTCTCGCAACGCCTCTTCCACGTGCAGACGCGCCGCGTGGGCAATCCGAAGCTCCTCGTTACGCAAGCGCAACTCCTCAGTCCTTTCACGTACCCGTTGCTCAAGCATCGCCCGGCTCTCAGCCAACGCGTCCTCGGCCCTTTTTCGCTTCGTGATATCGTCCTGAAACCCCATGAAGTGGGTTACTTCGCCGTTGGCGTCGTGCACCGGTGAGATGTGCAGCTCTTGCCAAAACAGGCTACCGTCCTTGCGATAGTTCCGCAAAGTTACCGAGGCGGCTTCACCTTTGCTAATAGCGCGGCGTAGCGTATGGAGACCTGGTTGGTCACGGTCATCCTTTTGCAAGAAGCGGCAATTCTGACCGACCGCTTCATCGACCGAGTATCCAGTATACCGTTCGAATGCGGGGTTGACGTAAATAATCGGATTGCCGGGCTGGCGAGCATCGGTGATGACAACCGGATTGACCGTCGCTTCGATTGCCTGCATCCCAAGAGTATCCGGAATGCTTTTCGCCGTCGCGATCATCCTTTTCGTGCCGCGTTTGACTGATTGTACCGGGGAAAGCAGTCCGATAGGTCGGGGGAGCCATGCGTGGAATTGTGGCTTCTAATGCCGATGATCGCGTACTTGATCTCGTGCCATGTATGGGCTGTGGCATGAAGATCGACCGCACGGCAACGGGAGATTTGCCGTTCAACCTCTTGTTCCGCCGATTCGCCAAAATCCGAAATCAGGCTGTTGGCGACTCGGTCAATGTCCTCAGTAGCCAAAAATAACATTAGAATTTCTCCAGTTGCGTATGTGCTTTCGAAACGCCAAATGAAAGTCACGGACCCGTCGGACGGGAATTCCGCTCCCGCTCGATATATTTACGGATTATCGGGCAGCCCGGTAAATCCGTACGAAACCGTGGGTGGCTCTACTTGAGTATTTCTACGGGTTGGGTGGCGGAAGGAGTGTCTAAACGGGCGAAGTCCCACTGATGGATTGGCGGGATTCAGAAACTCTGATCGTCGAAAACCGTGCTTGGCTCTGCCTTAAACTCCACCTGGCGACTATATTGGTCACCGACGGCCTGCAAGACCTCGCCATCCTGTCTCGCCGTCAGTCGTCGGGATTCTCTCGGTCCGTGATGAACTCCTGAAAACCCATGTAGTGGGTTATCTCGCCACTCTCGTTCCGTAAGGGTGAGATGTGAAGTTCTTGCCAGAAACGGCTGCCATCCTTGCGATAGTTTCGCAGAGTTACCGAAACTTCTTCGCCGTTGGAAATGGCACGGCGTAGCGTCTCAAGCCCTGGCTGGTCCCGGTCATCTCTTTGCAAGAAGCGACAATTGCGGCCAATCGCTTCCACGGCCGAATAGCCAGTATGCCGCTCGAACGCGGGATTGACATAGATAATGGGGTTTCCAGGCTGGCGTGTGTCGGTGATGACAACCGGATTAGGCAAGACTTCGATTGCCTTCATTCCCAAGGTTTCTAGAACGCTGTCATTCTTGTGACTGGACGGATGCACTTCCCGGCCCGATTCGGAATTTTGAGGCTGACTCCCATCGACTGAAGATTTACCTCGTTCGCTCATATCGGTTTCTCAAGCCAGACAAATTGCTGATGCAAAAACTCGTTACGCATTTTTCTTGTCGCGTTATTTGGGATCGAAGTCCAACGATGGTTCTCCGAACAAATTTCCCTGTCCAAATTGAATACCGCATTCGAGCAGAAACGACACGACGCTTTCGTCCTCGACCATTTCGGCAACGACGTCAACGCCCAAATCTCGGCATAGCCCAGCCATTGCTTTGAGGAAGGGCTTACCGGTTTGGGATTGCAAGGCCTCCCTCACGTACAAGCCGTCAATTTTCACGACATCGACTTCGAGCGCGCGCAAATATTGGAACGCCGCGGCGCCGGCCCCAAAGTCGTCCAGATACACCGCATGGCCGGTCGTGCGCAAACGTTGAATTACGACGTTCATCGCATAAAGGTCTTTGATCTGAGCCGATTCGGTAATCTCGAAGGCGATCCGATCACGATACTCCGGATGCCGATCAAAGCCTCCACGAATTTTGAACTTTCAAGCGAGCGCGCCGAGAGATTGACGGCCAGTGAGAGGCCTCTTAGGCTTTCCGCTTTCATCCGTTTTAAGATTTCGATTGCCCGACAAACCACTGCGTAATCGAGCGCGCTGATAACCCCAAATTCTTCAGCGAAAGTAATACGTTCGAACGGTGATTCCCCGTTTTTCAGATCGAGGAAACGTACCAAACATTCATGATGGTGAACCTTGCCGGTGCCCAAATCGACGATCGGCTGAAGCGCCAGCCTGAACGCCCTATCCGAGACAATGTTCTCGAAACGAGAAATCTCCTCGGCAGTCTTCTTGACCTTCAATCTGTAGCCATCGGAAACCCGTTGCTCCAATAACAGTCGGCTCCTTAGCCAACGCGTCTTCGACGTTCTTGCGTTCCGTTATGTCTTCTTGGAATCCCATAAAATGGGTCAACTCGCCGTGCTCGTTTTGCAACGGGGAAATGTGCAGCTCTTGCCAGAACAGGGTGCCGTCCTTCCGGTAGTTCCTCAAAATCGCGGATGCTGCTTCGCCGTTTCTTATGGCGTGGCGGAGTTTCTCGAGCTCAGGCTGATCGCGGTCGCCGTTCTGTAGAAAACGACAATTGCCGCCGATCACCTCTTCGGCTGAATAGCCCGTATGTCTTTCAAACGCGGGATTGACATAGATAATAGGGTTGCCGGGTAGACGCGCGTCGGTAATGACAACCGGATTGACTGACGCCTCGATCGCCTGCATGCCCAAGCTTCCCAGAACCGTTTGATTGCTTCTTGCCTTTGATTCCGAATTGTCTCCGGATTCGCCGCTGGCCGAAGACCGTACAACTGGTCTTGAATATTTCCTACTTTTTGTAAGACGGAATTTCCTAGTTACGGTTCTACCGAACTGGATCCCGTCCTTAGGTAGCCCTTCTCAGTCATGCAAGCGTCAATGATCTCCGCGCTTCGTATCGGGAAAAGCGCGGGTTTGGTCATCTTTGTAGCTAATAGGTAACTGCCCAGGTGCCTC
>JAAXGF010000169.1 GCA_012267605.1 Alphaproteobacteria bacterium
GCGCCCGGATAACCGAAATTCACCCCGTAACGATCCCAAATTCCAGAAAATCGCCAAGCCGACCGCAAGACCGGACGAACAACCGACGTCGCCAGGATCAAATTCATCAGAAATCAGAGTATTTAGAGGTCTCCGATTGTATGCCTGCGCGCCGCCTCGCCCCCCATTCTTAGAAAAGCAAACCCCGCGCGGCGAACGGCGGGGCCGAACGAATTATCGGCGACTAGTTGATCACAGACGATGAGGGTGAACGGCCATATATACTCGTCATGTGTTTTCTTGAAAGCTTGGACAACAATTCTTGATTTTCTTTTAGATACTTCGCCAAATCATGGGCAATGAGCTTGGAACCTTTAGCGTTAGGATGGATTCCATCCGATAGCGACAGTTCTTTATTACCGAAGGTCTTGTGAATCAGGAATGGGTAAACGGGCACGTCATACTGGTCCGCGGCTTTGGTGTAAATGGCGTTGAACTGCTCGAGGTACCCCTCGCCCAGATTATTCGGCGCCTGTACAGCCGATAAAACAGTGGTAATCTCCCGCTCCTTCAACAGCTCCAGCATGGCGGCGATATTCTCCTGTGTGATCCGTGGCGGGATACCTCGCAGCACATCGTTGCCCCCAAGCGCTAACACCACGATATCAGGATGATGTTTATCAAGTGTCCAGGCCAGCCGTCCCCGCCCGCCGCTGGTGGTATCACCGGATACCCCGCCATTGATGACTTGTACGGAATACTCTTTCTCCAATATAGCCTGCAACTGCGCCGGCACGGATTCCTCTGTCGCTAACCCGTACCCTGCGATAATACTATCGCCAAATAGCAAGAGGGTGGATTTTTCTTCCGCGCTCACAGAGAATGGTAGGAGGGTATAAATAAAAGCTGAAATGAATATGGAACGGATAAAAGAAAACACTATTATTTCCCTTGACAATGTATCGTTGACATTACCCGGACCGGGCAAAATACCTGTTCCGATCTTACATAACATCAACCTACATGTACAGCGGGGAGAGGCCGTCAGCTTGGTGGGGCCGTCCGGATCCGGCAAAACCTCCCTGCTGATGTTAATCGCCGGGGTGGAAAAGGCCAGCAGCGGTAGACTGGAAGTGGCCGGACAGGATATCACCGATATGAGCGAGGATCGGCTCGCGGCTTTCCGCCACCAACATGTGGGTGTGGTGTTCCAGAACTTTCATCTTATTCCGACCATGACAGCGCTCGAAAATGTCTCCGTGGCGCTGGAGTTTGCCGGGCATGAAGATGCCGGAAAAGAAGCGGCGGAGTGGCTAGAAAAAGTGGGGATCGGGAATCGTATCAGTCACTATCCGGAGCAGCTCTCCGGCGGGGAACAGCAGCGCGTGGCGCTTGCCCGCGCCTTTGCCACACAGCCAGCCCTGCTGCTGGCAGACGAACCTACCGGTAACTTGGATGCCAAGAACGGTGAGGCGGTCATTGATATGCTGTTCGCATTGAAGGAGGAGCACGGTTCCACGCTGGTGCTGATTACCCATGACAAGGAACTAGCGGCAAAAACCTCGCGGCAGCTGGTGATGCAAGATGGCAGGCTCACAGGGACGTAAATTCAAGGTAGCCCTGCGGTTGGCGGCGCGAGAGCTCCGGCACGGCTGGAAGCATTTCTTCGTGTTCGTCGCCTGCTTGACGTTGGGCGTGGCGATTATGGGCAGCGTCAAGAGCTTCGGGAATATGGTGGAAGAGGCGCTGGAAGGCGAGGCCAAGAGCCTACTCGGTGGCGATATAGAGGCGCGGCTCAGCGGCCTCGAGGCCACGCCGGAACAGCGTGCATTCCTCGAGGAATACGGCGAAGTCTCTTACGTCACCACTTTGCGTTCCATGCTCAATAGCGGGGACGACACTACGCTAGTGGAGATCAAAGCGATTGACGATGTCTATCCGTTAGCGGGCGAACTGCTGTTCAACGAAGCCATCACTCGCGAAACGGCGCTGATGGATAATGGCGTTATCGTCGATACCATCTTGCTTTCGCAGCTGGGGCTGAAAATCGGCGATAAAGTCAGGCTGGGCGAGGCCAGCTATGCGATCCGTGCCACGCTGAAAAAGGAACCTGACCGGGTGGTCCAGATTTTCAATTTCGGGCCACGCGTGATGCTCAGCCATGAGGCCTTAAGGCAATCAGGTCTGATTAAGACATTCAGCCTCATTGAGCACCGCTACCGTATCCTGACACCGTCCGGCGTGCTGGTCGACGAAGCGTTCGAAAAACGCATGGAGGACCAGCTGAAACAGCGCTTTCCCAACATGTCGTGGCGGGTGCGCACCGGGACGGACGGCAACCGCACCGTGGAACGCTTTACCGAACAGTTGATCTCGTTCCTGACGCTATCGGCATTGGCTACGTTTCTCATTGCCGGGATTGGTATTGGCAGCAGCGCGCGGGCTTATCTTGAGAAGAAGTTACAGACCATTGCCGTGTTCAAGGTGCTGGGCGCGTCTCGCCGCACCGTACTGCATACCTATCTTATTGTGCTGGGTACCTTGGCATTGGTCGGGGGGCTTGCAGGCATTGCCATTTCCCTGGCCATCCTCTATGCGGTGTTGCCCCTGGTCGCCCCGCTTTTGCCGGCACTTGATCCGCAGGCCGGTGTTAGCCCGCTGCCTTTCCTGCTGGCATCTTGGTACGGATTCCTGATTGCCTATCTCTTTTCCATGCCGGCGCTGCTCAACGCGCTGGATGTCCGTCCTTCACTGCTGTTCCGTAGCAAGACCGGTATCCTAAATTTCCGTATGAGCGGCACCATCCGCGTCGTCACATGCGCACTGGTAACCTTGTTGCTCGTAACGCTCATTCTCACGGCGCAAGATGTGACATTTCTTTTAGGGGCGATCGGCGTGATGTCCCTCGCTTTCGTGTTGTTCGGGTTATGTGCAATTGTAGTGCGCCGCATCGCACGCGGCATCACCGTCCGGCGACCATGGCTCAAACTTGCGTTGGGTAATCTCCACCGCCCCGGTTCGACCACTGGCACGGTCATTTTCGCCATCGGCATCAGTCTTACCGTACTCATCGCGCTGACCCTAACGGAAGCCAACTTCCAAGCGCGTATTGAACGCCTGGCCAAAGAAGATGCGCCGTCGCTCTTCATGATGGATATCCAGCCTCACCATAAAGACGCGCTGCACACACTGCTGCACGAATATGCGCCGGCGGAGAACGTCATGCTTTACCCCATGGTACGTGGACGCATCAGCGAAATTAACGGCGCGCCGGTGAAGGAATCGGACGTGGATGCCGATATACGCTGGGCGATAAGGGGTGACCGCGGCATCAGCGCCAGCACGACGATTCCCGAAAACGCCAAGCTTATTGGGGGCCAGTGGTGGCCGGAGGATTATAGCGGCCCGCCGTTGCTCTCCGTCGATAAGCGGTTTATCGACGGTATGGATCTCGATATCGGCAGTACGCTGATGCTGAATATACTGGGTGAAGATATCATTGCGGAAGTCGCCAGCGCGCGCGATATCGATTACACGACCTTCCAGATCAATTTTGCCTTGATGCTTTCTCCAGGCGTGGTCGATACGTTTCCACGCACCTACCTGGCGACCATCCATCTGGACGGCCCGCTAGAAGAGGAAGCGGAACTGGTACGAAAAATTGCCAATAACCTACCCGGCATTACCATTATACGGACCACGGAGGTGGTGGAAATCGTCCGCGATATTATCCGGCATATCGCCACGGCGTTGCACATCGCCGTTTCCGTCAGTCTGTTTGCCGGACTGCTGGTGCTGACCAGCGCACTTACCGCCACCATCGAGCAACGGCTTTACGACACCGCCGTGCTGAAGGTGCTGGGGGCCCGCCAGCGCGATATTCTCAAGAGCTGCACGGCCGAATGGATGCTGTTGGCGCTGATTACTTCCGTCATAGCTGCTGGTATCGGCACGTTTGGTTCATGGCTGGTCAATAACCGTTTCAGAAACGAGGATTTTGCCGTCATGCCGGAAGTCACGCTTGCGACCATTGCCGCCTGCATCATCGTTATTTGGACGACAGGCTATATCGGCAACCGGCGCTTGTTCCGCCTGCGCCCCGCCGGACTGCTGCGCAATGAGTAATCGTTGCCGGAAATTGAAACTCAAAAAGTTATGAACGCGCTTCTGTAAGGCTTTCGGGAATTGCTTGGGCTATGAAAATAGGAATGGAGCCGTTACACCCCGGTGGGTTTATCCGCCGGTCGGTATTGCCGGATGACTTGACGGTCACAGCCGCCGCCAAGGTTCTCGGCATTGGACGGCCAGCGCTTTCCAATCTTCTCAACGAGAAAGCATCGTTGTCACCCGAAATGGCGTTGCGCGTGGAAAAAGCGTTCGGCGTGAAGATGGATACGCTCTTGCGGATGCAGGTGCGGTACGACGCATACCAAATGCGCCAGCGCGAAGGGGAAATTCGCGTACGGCCGTATGCGCCTACCTAAATCTAACTGTCCCTATGAATAGAAAGAGGCCAATAAGGAGATGAATAATACTTGCGTAATTATAAATTAAGTGACCCAAGATCTGAGTGATTTAAGATCTTAAATTACCATTTTTTCTTACATGACAGATGATTCCAAGAACCTCTAGCGAAGAGCAAAAATAATGGATGAGCGTTTAATGGAGGTTTTCTTTGACGTTCAGGGTGAATTGCCCCGTCAGGGGCCGGGTGACGATGCGTCGACCTTGAAGGCGATTGCGCTGTGCGGAGAGTTGCCAAACGCGCCGAGCATTCTCGACATTGGTTGCGGCCCCGGTGCGCAGACGATTGCACTGGCGCGGGCATTGCCGGACGCCTTTATCACCGCCGTAGATATCTACGCCCCGTATCTTGACCAGCTCAGAAACCGTGTGGAAGAGACGGACCGCATCACAGCTAAAGAGGCAGACATGGCCGCCTTGCCATTCGAACCCTCCAGTTTCGATGTTCTTTGGTCGGAAGGCGCAGCTTATATCATGGGGGTGAGCGCCGCCCTCAAGGCTTGGCGGCCTCTCCTAAAACCCGGCGGATTTCTGGCTTTGACGGAACTCGTCTGGCTAACGGAGACGCCTCCGGCGGAAGCCGCAGAATTTTTCAAGCAAGAGTACTCCGCCATGTCGCACGCCGATGCCATCGTATCTCTCTTCCAACAGGCCGGTTATGACGTGCTAGGCCATTTCACCCTGCCAGACAGTGCATGGTGGAACGAATACTACACGCCCCTCGCGAAACGATTCCCTGAGTTGGAGGCGAAGCATGCAGGCGACGAAACGGCGCTTTCCGTGATCGGGATGGCCAAGAAGGAGCAGTTGATCCGAAGAGACTTCGGATCAAGCTATGGTTATGAGTTCTTTGTCGCCCTCATCTGAGAACGGGAGTTCGTTTCACGTTACTTCGCTACGATATTCAATCCCGGCCAACCGTCTGCGATCACGCATCGCCAGAATCTGAAGAATTTTGTTCCGACGCTGGCATCGGGGAATCAGGTCTACCTGGGGAATTTGTCTGAGGTTTATCACTTTTCTTTGCCGGTCCTGTAGTACTCGAAGGTTCAATCGTTACCATGGGTTCAATACCGATCTCCGAGGAATCAAAATCAAATTTTGGAGGTTTGGGAACCCAAGCTCGCAAATGTTGTCCAATATTCTCATAGAATGCCGGAACTACTTTCTCTAGACATTCAACAAATACTCTTCGTCCTGAAAATTTTGCGCCCAAATCACGCACCAATTTTACTTCAAACGATTTCGGAGAAAGTGATTTGTTTGATGTCAGAATTGATGATGTATCCGCCCGTATATCTGCTAATAGACCAGATGTGTCGTTCGAACGGCCCGGCCAAATCACTTTCAGGAAAATGTCATCGCACTTCCTATTCGATAATTGACGCAGGATCCAATTGATGCGTGCCAAGGGCCGTTTTTTGTCCTGGGGCGCATCAAGACGCATACTGCACGAAAGATTTCGTAGGTGCAGATCAGCCACAACTTGCATTGGCGATGCAGTTCCAGGGATATCAAGATCACACGTGAGAGTAGCCGTTTTGGCCAATTGATCGTAGTCATCCAAAATCCGCTGAGATTGGTCTCGCACATGGGCGCGGGGCATTTTCACGGCTACAAAACACCCGAGTGACCTCGACAATTTTAGGCAAAGGTCGCGCTGTTCTTGGTGCCAACCTACAACTGTCTCGATTACCTCGTCCGACGATTTGCGTAGAACGGCGTTGCTGTGTACCGTTTGGTTTAGAGCCTTCCAATTTGGGCCCATGCTGTCGAAATATACGACACCGCAGCTCTCATGTTCGAAATACCGAATGAACTCACTCAGAACATAACTTTGGTCGGGAGAGGAAACCTCTCGGTTCCGGATCAAAAGTATTGCGTACGTAAGAATACAGGACCACGAAAAATGAAAAATTTCTAAACCTTTAATTTTGTTTGCTGGAAATTTTATTGGATGATGCGTTGGATTCGAAACGAATTGATTACATATAGTTATAATGCCATGAATATTATTTGCCCGCGCTAGCGCAAAATAATTAAGCAGTTGGAGACCTCTAAATACTCTGATTTCTGATGAATTTGATCCTGGCGACGTCGGTTGTTCGTCCGGTCTTGCGGTCGGCTTGGCGATTTTCTGGAATTTGGGATCGTTACGGGGTGAATTTCGGTTATCCGGGCGCACTTCGGGCTTCGAG
>JAAXGF010000185.1 GCA_012267605.1 Alphaproteobacteria bacterium
GCGCCACACCTTGTCGATCAGCGCATGAAACCGCCAGTCGGGTTCTTCCGTACCCTTGGGCAGGCGGAGGAACCCCGCGTGCTTGGGGCGAAGAGCGATAACGCAAACAGCCGAGCCTACGAAGACCTTGGCCTGTCACTGGCCCCGCTAAACGACGTGACACGACAGCAGCTGGGCATCTCTAAAGATACCGATGGTGTGGTCGTAACCAATGTCCTGCCCGGAAGCGCGGCAAGTGAACAAGGACTTCGCCGAGGTGACATCATCAAGTCAGTAAACGGCGAAAGCGTCGATACCCTTGCAGAAATCGATAAAACGTTCCGGACTGCGAGGGCTGAAGGAGACAACGCACTTCTTCTTGTTCGAAGCAGCAACGGCCAACGATTTGTTGCTCTAGGTCTTGCCTAAACACCATTGCCTCTGGAATGTGAGCGACAGGCGTATTCTGGGAAGAGCGGGTAACACTGGGAATCGCCCGCCTTCCCTTAACAGAGGTGGCTTTAGGGCAGTCGAGTACTGGCCAAGCAAGCCCCAACTTTGTTCAACCTATCTTGATCCCAGGCTGCTGTATCTGCGAAGCGTAAGTTCTTTTCAGCAGAATGGGGGTCGCCACGGTGGTAACGATCGCCATGATGACTACCACTGAGAACAAGTTGTCGAGCACCGGAGATGCCACGCCGGGGGGTGAAGACAGGCCGGCCTGGAGTGCAATATCGGCGATGACCAGTTCCATGGCGCCGCGCGCGCTCATGCCAATCCCCACCGCATAGAACCACAGACTTCAGACCGGGTGGAGCGACGTCCCGGTAACCGACGCTAAGCGCCGCGAGTCTTAAGGCAAAATTGTCGACAGCGGCAGCGGGATCAGCTGACCCAAGACGATCGCGACGAAGATGATGGCGCCCAACCACTTATTGGCGTTGAACTTGGCGAGGCAGCTCGCTGCGTCATCGATCTTTACCGTTGTCACCTGCCAGAGAAAGTGGCCAGCGGCAATAAGGAGAACCGCGTAATACGCCAAGGAAAGTCCGGCAAGATATCCGGCACCCGCAAGCGCGAACAAGCTTCCTCCGTAAAACGCGAGGAGCCACCAACGGGTCGCCTTGCCGAATGTAAGGGCGGTTGATTTCACACCGACAATGGCATCGTCTTCCTTGTCTTGATGGGCGTAGATCGTGTCGTATCCCAGTGTCCACAGCGCCCCGGCCGCGAACAAAGCGAATGCCGGCGGCGCCAAATGGGCTGTTTCCGCGGCCCAGCCGACCAAGACTCCCCAGTTGAACGTTAAGCCCAACCATGCTTGGGGCCAGTTGGTCATGCGTTTCATGAAAGGATAAAGGGCGACGAGAGGGATAGACGCCATGGCGATAACGATGGCCGCCCGGTTGAGCGGCAACAATACAATCAGGCCTCCAGCGAGAAGCACGGCAATAAACTGCAGCGCCTGGCGGCTCGTAACCGCCCCCGATGCCAGCGGACGATCACGCGTGCGCGCAACCTGGGCGTCGATGTCGCGGTCAATAAAGTCATTATAGACACAACCGGCGCCGCGCATAACGATCGCGCCGATTGCGAGCCAGGCCATGAACAAAATATTGGGCAGGCCGTCGGCCGCCATCGCCAGGCCCCACCAGCACGGCCACAATAACAGGAGTGCACCGGTTGGCCGATCGAGCCGCGCCAGCATGGCAAAAGACCGGTATCGCGACGGCACCAGGCGATCGACTAAGTCGACGGCGACGGTGGTAACGGTTGGTGGCTTTTCAGACATGATAGGATGGAATATGTCCCGCTTCTCCCGCGACCGTCAACGACTCACCGCAGACCCTGGAGAGAAAAACCGGCGACCCTTGCGGCTCTACGTCGAGGCGCCGCTCGCGGTGGGAAGCGCAGTGGCCCTGGATCAAGCCCAGGCTCATTATTTGACCAACGTCATGCGTCGGAGAGTTGGCGACCCTGTGGCGCTGTTCAACGGCATCGATGGCGAGTGGTTTGCCCGCATCGGCGATATACGCCCGGGCCGCGGTGGCATGCTCGAGGTCGAGTCCCGCGCCCGCCCGCAAATCGCTGAGCCCGACATTTGGCTGATGATGGCGCCGGTCAAGCGGGTTCCAATCGATTTGATCACGGTCAAGGCGACCGAACTGGGGGCTTCCCTGCTATGGCCCGTGATCACCCAACATGCGGTGGTTCAGCGGGTCAACTTGCGGCGCATGCGTGCCAACGCGGTCGAGGCGGCGGAACAGTGCCGGCGCCTGAGCGTGCCGGCGTGCCGGTCGCCCACAGCGCTGGCGGAAGCCTTGGAGGGATGGCCCGCTGAGCGCATTCTCCTGGTGTGCGACGAACGCGGTGGTAATGAGATGATCCACCAAGTCTTGACGCGCTCTAAAGCCGAATCCTGGGCAATCATGGTTGGCCCAGAGGGTGGCTTCACCGACGAAGAATTTGCCCTGTTGCGCGGATTGCCGCAATGCCGGTTCGCCGGCCTTGGCCCCCGTATATTGCGGGCAGAAACGGCGGCCATCGCAGCGTTGGCTTGTTGGCAGTCGATCCACGGCGACTGGCGGGAAAACCCGCCGCCATCAAAGAGTTAGGTCGATGGGGGACCGATAGCTGGTTCGGAGGCCTATCGTTGCCGTTCTATGGGCTCTTTCAGGCGGTACCAGTATCGTAAATTATTCGCCACGGCTTTGATCAAGGACGACATCGGCAATTGGAGTCTCAAATGACATACCCCTGTGGCGGAACTGGCACGCGCGGCAAACCCAAAATCAGTTGTCCTCGCGGACGAGCGAGCTCGCGTCGGGCCCAGGCAAGGCCAAATATAGTGATTACTTGGGAAATGCAGGGCAAGTCCGGTGTTAGCTGGGGCTGTTAAAAAAACTATTTCACGGGGCCCAGATCGCCATATTCCATGAAATTGCGAAACATAGAATCTAATAAAATAAAATTATAATACAATTTATATTTAGCATAAACAAGGAAAATATGGATTTTAATTTCTATATTAACCCGACTTCCGCAACTCG
>JAAXGF010000308.1 GCA_012267605.1 Alphaproteobacteria bacterium
AATCCGGGGGCGAACGAACCGAAATCGGGAAACTTCGCCATGGGGAAAATATCGTTGATCGCGGTTCCGACCGTGATCGCTTTGCTTTTGAACGTTCCAGTCCTAACGCTGGGAAATGTCGTTTCGGCAGCATCGTTATCCGGGCCTAACCCGCTGACGATCCCTCCCTTAATGGAGGGAAGAAAGCTTGGCGAGAACCGGATATTCGTTTTAAACCTCAGGCACGGCGAGATGGAGTTTTTGCCCGGCTTGAAGACGCCAACGCTTGGCGTCAACGGCGATTACCTGGGACCAAGAATCCGCGTGAACGAAGGCGATCACACGTTTTTTTTGTTACCAATCACCTCGACGTGACCACCACCATTCACTGGCACGGGTTACACATCCCAGCAAGCATGGATGGCGGTCCGGCCCAGCAAATCCCTCCTAGAGAAACTTGGCGGCCGCATTTCACGATTATGCAGCAGGTGGCGCTAAACTGGTATCATCCCCATGCTCATCATAAATCCGGTGAGCATACTTACCGTGGAATGGCAGGACTTTTCATCATCGAGGATGACGAATCGCTCGCGCTCGATCTTCCCAGGGACTATGGGGTTGATGATGTTCCATTGGTTATTCAGGACCGCGCCTTTAACGAGGACGGAACCTTTCGTTATAAGACCGAGGACCGCGATTTCATTCTCGGAATGCGCGGCGACGTAATTCTGGTCAATGGTACGCCCAACGCTTTTTTCCAGGCCACCACTGGGCGGCTGCGGTTTCGCATTTTGAACGGTTCGAATGCGAGGGTTTACAATCTCCGATTTGACGGCGACCGAACGTTTCATCAGATCGGCACCGGCGGCAGCCTGTTGGAAGCGCCGGTGGAAATGTCCCGGGTGCTCTTGGGCGCGGGGGAACGGGCAGAAATTGTCGTCGACGTCTCGGAAGGCGAGGATGTGGTGCTGAAAAGTTTCCCCCACGATGCCCGGGCGGTCTCGGCCAACATCGAAGATCCGAACGATATCGAAAATGCTCCGTTCCCGGTTCTCACTATCCGAGCGCCGGATACACCGATGGAATCCGTTCAGGTGCCCGAACGCCTAATCGATATTGAGCCGCTCGCCGAGGAGGACGCCGCCGTCGTGCGCAAAATTACGCTGTCGATGGGTACCTCGGGCAAAGGGTGGTTTGTCATCAACGGCCAGCCGTTCGATATGATGCGCGTGGACGAGACTGTGAAGCTCGGTGACATCGAGGTCTGGGAGGTCATGAACGCGTCACCTTTGCCGCATCCCTTTCATATTCATGACGTCCATTTTCTCATTCTTGACCGCAACGGGGCGGAACCCAGCATAGACCAGCGCGGTTACAAGGATACAATCTTGGTGAAGCCGGGCGAATTGGTGCGTCTAATCATGCATTGCGAGGATTTCGCCGACCCAATGATCCCTTACATGTACCACTGCCACATGCTCGAACACGAAGATGGCGGCATGATGGGCCAATTCGTAGTGGTGGAGTGATGCGCGCCGTTGAATGGGCGGAAATTTACATCGGGTTAATTTCGGTGAATGTCAGGTTGTCGTCGACGACCACGTTGACTCCGGAAACCGGTTCGTGGAACGCGGTGTAGCCGGGTTGGCCGGCAACGGTTGTGGCCACGCCGGCGTCGAACGGATTACTCGTCTGTACGTCGACGTTTCCGCCAGCGATTCCCGTGATCACCAAGGTGTTCGGTTGTTGGAACATCGGGTCGTCGGGCAATGGGTTGGCGCCTTCGGTAATAGTAATGATGTCGCTGATGTCGAAGACGACCGAATTGGCGCCCGTGCCGCCGATATCGAACTCATCGATGCTGTTGATCGTAGAGCTGTTTTGGACGCCGATGAAGTCGAAGTTCACCGTACCGCCGCCGCCTACCGTTAGGGTGTCTGTGCCGGCGCCGCCATCGAGAAAGGCAAATATCGTGTCCATGATGATCAGCATGTCGTCGCCGTCGCCGCCCAGCAAGCTGTCGTTGCCGCCTCCGGCTTCGAGTGTGTCGTCGCCGGCGAAACCTTTAAGGGTGTCGTCGCCGACGTTGCCGAAAATGCTGTCGTTTCCAAGGCCACCGTCGAGGGCATCTGCGCTCGCCGTGCCATTGATGATTTCTCCGGTGGTGGTGACCGTGCGGTCGGAGAACTCCACCCGCTCGAAGTTGACGATGGTATCAACTCCGTCGTCGCCGTCGCCCGTGTTCACATCAGTAATCGTAAAGCCACCGGTACCCAGTTCAACGATGAAGTAGTCGTTAAATACGCCGGAATACACGGCAATGTCGAGACCAATGGCGACGTCGGCGGGGTCGGTGAAACCAAGGAAAACAAAAAGCTCATAGGCGCCGGTCTGGTTATGGCCCACGCCGGCATTCGTATCACTGAATCCGTCGAAATCGAAATCGTTGAATCCGCTAATTTTCAAGTGGATCGAGCCGTCGGCATTGACCTGCCCATGAATCGCCGAGGCCAGGCCGTTGCCCAGGGGGCTTTCGTCGTCGTCGGTATCGATTAAGGCGCCCGCTTGGTTGAACACACCCAAGGTAAGGTCGGGGCCGAGGCTAAAGTTATTGGTGAGGACGACGAAATTTTCCCCCGGTGTTAGCCCCGTGAAGTCAAAAGCGTCTACGTCCATGCCGCCGCCCGCGAGGTCCTCCATGGCGAATGAAAAATTGGGTGGCTTGGCGAACAGCGCGCCGCCGCCGCCGTCGAGATAATCGTTGCCGGCGCCGCCATCCAGGGTATCGGCGCCGCCGTGGCCTTCGAGGAAATTGTTATTGGCGTCGCCGATGATGACATCGTCAAAATTCGATCCAGTGATGTCCTCGATGTTGAGGATCGTATCCGTATTCCCGAAACCATCGTTTGCGGTGCCGGCGACGAGGGACACCATCACCGCCGCCGGGGCGAAATACTCGGCCCGGTCGGATATTCCGGCGCCGCCGTCGAGATAATCGTCCCCCTGGTCGCCGATCAACAGGTCATTGTCCGCACCCCCGTTTAGGGTGTCGTTTCCATCGAGGCCACTCAGCCGATTGGCAACGCCGTCGCCGTTAAGCGAATCGGCGAGCGAGGAGCCCGTGAGGTCTTCGATACCGACGAGGGTATCTGCATTTCCAAATTCATCGGTCGCGGTTCCCGCGACGAGATCCACTACAGCCCCAAAACTAGGCGAGGGATCATCGAAGGCGGCGGTGTCCCCAAATCCTGTTCCACCATCGATTAGGTCGTTGCCGGGTCCACCAATCAGGAAGTCAAAGTCACCACCCGCCCCGAGCAGCATGTCGTCGCCAGGTCCCCCAATCAGCTGATCAAAATCGGCGCCGCCGTCGAGCAGGTCGTCACCCAATCCGCCATCGAGGAAGTCGAAACCTAAGCCACCCAACAGGGTATCACTACCCGCGCCACCAAAAGCGGCATCATCTCCACTTCCGCCGACAAGCGAATCATTGCCACCAAATCCGTCGAGCAAGTCGTTGCCGCCGCGTCCGTCCAAAGTGTCGTCGCCGGGTCCGCCGGTTAGCGTATCCGCGGCAGAAGATCCCGGAGTCGTCGAACCGGTCGTGACAAATACGTTGACGGTCGCCGTGGCAACGCCACCGTTGCCGTCGCTAATGGTAAAGGTGAATGAATCCGGTCCGCTATATCCCGCGAATGGGGAATAGGTCACGCCGCTGTTGGCGTTGAAGGACAACGTGCCATTCGTGACGCCGCTCGCCGCTGTGATGACCAGCGGGTCGCCGTCCGGATCGAAGTCATTGAGCAGAACTGGGACAGTGACTGCCGTACCCAAAACGGTTGTTACGGAGTCATCGTTTGCGATCGGATCGTTGTTTCCCACTACGTCGACAAATACCGTCGCAAAGTCGGTGCCACCTTCACCGTCGGTGACCCGGTAGTCAAACCCGGCCAGACCCGCGAAATCAGGAGTGGGGGAGAATTCAATTTGGTTGCCTGAAAGGACCACAGTTCCGTTGAACGGATTGAAGACGGCGGCAACTTGTAGCGGATCACCATCGAACTCGAAATCGTTCGAAACCAAATTGGCTACGAATATCATTAGCGGCGTATTCTTGGGCACCTCGCGTTCGTCGTCGATAGCAAGCGGGTCGTTGTTCGTTCCGTTGAGAAAGATTGAGCGATCGTCGAACCGCAAGACCTCGATACCACTGAAACTGGTCCGGCCCTGACCTCCCCCTAGCGGACTGGTATCGGTGACAAATCCGTTGACAACATCCACATCAAATCCGCGAATTTCGCCGCTGAATGCTGCGATATCGCCTCCGCCCAGGCCACCGAAAATGGTGTCGTCTCCGGCACCAGGAACCAACAAATCATTGCCCGGCCCGCCATGCAGGCCGTTATTTTGCGTGTCGCCGATAATGGTGTCATCGCCGGAACCACTTACAACGATCTCGATGGAATTTGGGATGAGCGTGTCGCTTCCGATTTCGGGTCCAAACGCGAATCCGCTGGCCAGGTCTACAACGATTCCCTGAGTGGCACTGGCGTAGGTCACTATATCGGTGCCGCCACCACCCGAGAGCGTATCGTTCCCGGCGCCCTGGCCTCCGATCAAGGTATCGTCACCGTCGTTGCCCAGAAGCGTGTCGTTGCCGCTTCCACCTGCGACGATGTCGGCGCCCTGGCCACCGATGACCATGTCGTTCCCACCGCCCCCATCGACGTCATCATTTCCAGTCCCGCCATCGACCATGTCGCTTCCGGCACCGCCGAAAAGGATATCGCTGCCAGGCCCGCCAAAAATCGTGTCGTCGCCAGCTCCCGCCGTTATGAGGTCGTTTCCTTCGCTACCGATAAACATGTTGGGATTGGTGTCGGGCGGTGGTTCGTCAATAATGCCGGTTGGCATCATCTCTTCGAACATCTCGGCTCGGTCATTCCCTTCGTCAGGTCCCCGCGGGGCGGCCGTCGGTTCCGCGTTGACTACTGTGGCTGGGCCGGGGCCGACGAGAGCCGTTGGTGCTGCGGCAATTCCAGAGAAATCAGCGACCGCTACCGGGGATGGTGCTGCTACGGTCGAAATGGGTCGGGCGGTGACGCCGGATATCTTAGCGACGCTCTCTTCTCCAATGCTCTTGACAACATTGGGTTCCTCAGCAAGGGAGATTTTTCCCTTTACTGCTTCTCCTTCCACCAACGCCTTTTCTTCGCCAATTACTTCCTTCTGCTGGACCTCGTCGCCTTCCGGCGCTGCATCACCCTCGGCCGGAGCGTTTTCAGCACCAGGGCCCTCGGACTCAATCGAATCACCTCCACCGGCCTCGCCCTCGGCAGCCTGTTCTTCCTCTGACGCTTGAGAATTTTCCCTGGCCTGGCTATCGTGGCGACTGGTGGAAACCGAAAGAACATTTAGCGCCGAACCAAATGTTTGCTGAAAATCAGTCTGATCAAATGTCACCGATTCTGGTGCTGTGAAGGCTGACTTTATGCGATAAGCGGTGTTGACCTCGGTCACCACCGCGCGGCCTGCCTCAGTGGTGATGACCATGGAACCAACAGTGCCGTCAGCGTTTGGCAACAGCACGATCTTGTTTTCTTGGCCTTCGGCCGCAGTCAGGCCAGCGGCCTTGGTGCCGCGGATGCCGATCGTCGCAACAGGCGTACTGATCGTCATTTCCTCGGGATTATTGGCGGCAATCTCTCCGCTGACGAAGACGAACACGCCCTTGACAACGGAAAATGCGGATGACCCCTCTCCCGTGTCGGGGTCGTAGATTAATTCGTCGAGGACCATTCGGCCTTGCTCACCAAGGGCGAAGGTGGTGTTGTCGTTAAATACCAGACCAACCGAGCCGTCAGCTTCGGTTATCAATACATTACCTTGAGAAACTGGGTCGTCGAGGGACAAGTTGACAGTGGTGCCGTCGGTGCGGGTCGCGGTAACCGCGCCCTCGACCGTTGCAACCTTGCCGATCGGCGATGCGTCAGCGGGACCGTCGAGTTGGGCGTATTGTCCTGGCGCCAAGGGACCGGCCAAGGCGGCGATAACATGCGCCGATAGGGCGGCGCCACTCTCGCTAACCAGGGCCGGTGGTTCGGCTAAGGAGAAATAGCCAATGACCAAGACGGTCGTGCCGTCATCGCCAGTGACAAGCAGATCGGGACCTAGACGGGTAAAGTTTGCATCCACCAACCCGACGTCGCTGGGAATAATGACAGGGATTCCCGACTCTGCCGTGACGATAAAGTCGTGCGACGGTTTGGAATCGGTGTTTTGGTCGCCGTGCGTAAGGCCAACGTCCCTAATGCCGGTAATCGTTATCATTCTTTTCAACCAGAATTGGTGTGGTGCCCCAGTGAGAGTGGAGGTCGTGTCAATCTCAGCAGAGAATGGTTACGAATTAGTTTTGTTGGCGCCGGCAATCCGTGGCCGTTAGATGGCCAGGATCAACAACATTTTGATCGTCACCAGGGTTGAGGTATAAGGCCATTCACGGGGGCTCGACATAGAAGCGCGTATGTTCAGCGATTCCGAAAATTGGCACGGGCATATCGCGACATTGATATGACTGCTTTAAATACCAACAAAAGTAATGGTGAATATAGTCAACATTTCCACCGTTAAACTATGTATTATTGAAGAATGTATTACTTCCTTCAGCAATTAATAAACGGCGTTACGCTGGGGGCGATTTACGGGTTGATTGCCATCGGTTACACGATGGTATACGGAATTATTGGCATGATAAATTTTGCCCACGGCGAAATTTACATGATTGGTGCCTTCTGCGGTCTGATCAGTTTTATTGTACTTGGTCTGGGCGGGGTCACGTGGGTGCCACTGGCACTGCTCATCGTATTGGTGGTTTCGATGGTGTTCACCGCCGCTTATGGGTGGACCGTAGAGCGGATTGCCTACCGGCCGCTGCGCGGTTCCTTTCGCTTGGCACCCCTAATTTCCGCCATCGGAATGTCGATTTTCTTGCAAAACTATGTGCAGCTATTGCAAGGCGCCCGGGTCAAGCCGATGCAGCCAGTCATCCAGGGCGGTCTAAATTTGATGGAACGCGCCGATGGGTTCATCGTGTCGCTCAGCTACATGCAGATCCTCATCATTGTACTGACTGTCACGTTGATGGCCGCTTTCTCGCTTGTCATCGCGCGGACGCCACTGGGCCGCGCCCAACGCGCCTGCGAACAAGATCAGAAGATGGCGGCCCTACTTGGCGTTCACGTGGACCGCACAATATCTCTTACCTTCGTAATGGGTGCATCCCTCGCCGCTGTCGCCGGAGTCATGGTCACCATGTACTACGGTGTAATCGATTTCTATATCGGTTTTTTTGCCGGTCTAAAGGCATTCACAGCGGCCGTTCTCGGGGGGATTGGCTCGCTGCCCGGCGCCATGCTGGGCGGTTTGCTGATCGGTTTGATCGAAGCGTTTTGGTCGGCCTACTTCTCGATCGAATATAAGGATGTGGCGGCGTTCTCGATACTGGTTTTGGTGCTCATCTTTCGTCCCACTGGGTTGCTCGGAAAGCCGGAAGTGGAGAAGGTCTGACCATGCCGGCCATGCCGGTTCAGGGCATCGGCGGCGAAAGAACTATCCTCGCCATGTTCAAGGACGCAGGATTGGTCGCCCTTGTTTCATTGGCCTTGGCAGTACCTATGGTGTTGCTTCACACCATCGATAGCGGTGCCGGCGGCGGGCTTACCATCGAACTTCGGATAGCTGAATGTGCAATTGCAGTGACGGCTGTCTTTTTCGGCCGTCTTGGCCTTTCCCTGGCGCACACAAGGGCTGTGCGGTTGGTGTTAGCTGTAAGTGGATTTATTGCCGTCTACTTGTTTCTCGGTGTCTCGGGATACGCACCCTTGGTGCCCGAGCATCCGCTCAGCTGGTTGTGTGCGATGGCCGCCGGTGTGGTTGCCGTACGCGCAGTGGTCGCCTTGCGGCGGCAAGCCACAGATCGGACCGGTGGTATCGGGGCGGCCGGCGGATGGTTGCGGCGCCACGCGCTTCCGATCTCGATTGTGGCTATCGGTCTGGCTGCGGTTTTGCCGCTGATGCCATTCGCCGATCGCCGTTTCCTCGATCTCGCGATCCTCGTGATGACTTACATTATGCTCGGCTGGGGCTTGAACATCGTGGTCGGCCTCGCGGGATTGCTTGATCTCGGTTATGTCGCGTTTTACGCCGTCGGGGCCTACAGCTATGCCTTGTTGGCGATTAATTTCGATTTATCGTTTTGGGTTTGTTTGCCACTTGCCGGCCTGTTTGCAGGAATCTTTGGCATACTGCTCGGATTCCCCGTGCTGCGTTTGCGTGGAGACTATCTGGCCATCGTGACCCTCGGATTCGGCGAGATGATAAGGGTCATACTGCTGAACTGGTATACGTTCACTGGCGGGCCCGACGGGCTTTCGGGAATCGCGAGACCAAGCTTTTTCGGCTTGCCATTTGCTCGCAGGGCGCCGGAAGGAGAGACCGCCTTCCATGGATTTTTCGGTCTCGAATACGCACCGATCCACCGGATTGTATTCCTTTATTATTTGATTCTCATTCTAGCTCTAGCGACTAATTATTTCACTTTGCGGATTCGCCGGCTTCCGGTGGGACGTGCGTGGGAGGCTCTACGGGAGGACGAGGTTGCATGTCGTTCTCTCGGCATCAACCCAACGAATACGAAGCTCACGGCGTTCGCCATCGGTGCGATGTTCGCCGGTTTCGCTGGTTCTTTCTTTGCCACCCGCCAGGGTTTCATTAGCCCGGAAAGTTTTACGTTTATCGAATCGGCCGTAATTTTGGCGATAGTTGTCATGGGCGGGATGGGGAGTCAGGTTGGCGTGGTGTTGGGCGCAATCCTAATGATCGGGGTACCCGAATTCTTTCGTGAACTTGCGCAATACCGGATGCTGGCATTCGGTGCGGGAATGGTCCTGATCATGATCTGGCGGCCAAGCGGCTTGCTCGCGCGCCGCGAGCCAACGATCCGCTTACGTCAAAGCGAAAGCGGCGGAGGCGCCATGCCGTGAGCGAATATGGCCAAGATGCTGCCGTCGTAGACGATTCCGGACCGCTTTTGAAGGTCGAGCACCTCACCATGCGGTTCGGCGGCTTGACCGCAATCGAAGATTTTTCATTTAGCGCCATGGACCGTGAAATTACTGCGGTGATCGGGCCAAACGGTGCCGGAAAGACAACCGTGTTCAACTGCTTGACCGGATTCTATGCGCCAACGGCTGGGCGGCTTCTTCTCAACGGCGCGCGAGGGCGGTTCCAGCTCGAGCGGATGGAAGGATTTCACATTGCACAACGGGCCGGTGTCGCGCGGACATTTCAGAACATTAGGCTGTTTCCGGCTATGTCTGTGCTCGAAAATCTAATAGTCGCCCAGCACAACCGATTGATGCGAGCGTCAGGTTTCAGCTTGGCTGGTCTGTTAGGTCTGCCAGGGTACCGGCACGCTGAGCGTGAGGCCGTTGATTTAGCGCGCTATTGGCTCGAACTGGTCGGTCTAGCCGACCGCGCGGACGTTCCGGCAGGCGGGCTACCTTACGGGGATCAGCGCCGATTGGAGATCGCACGAGCAATGTGCACCCAACCGGTTTTGCTGTGCTTGGATGAACCCGCGGCGGGACTTAACCCTAAGGAATCGGCGGAACTGAACAAGCTGCTCATTCATATACGCGATGAGGAACGCATTGGCTTGCTGCTCATCGAGCACGATATGAGCGTGGTTATGGGCATTTCCGATCGAGTCGTAGTGCTCGATTATGGCCGCAAAATTGCCGATGGATTGCCCCACCATGTGCGCAGCGATCCCGCGGTCATCCGAGCATATTTGGGGGAGCCAGACGAAGCGGATGACAACAGTAACGTTGAGGGGGCGCACGTCGAGCCCAATTCGTTACCGAAATGTTGACTGTGTCAGGTGTGCACAGTTTTTACGGCCACATCGAGGCGCTCAAGGGAGTTGATATCGAGGTACCCGACGGTGCGATCGTTTCGTTGATCGGAGCTAACGGGGCGGGGAAATCGACACTTTTGATGACTATTTGCGGTAATCCTCGTGCGGCTCGGGGACAAATTGTATTTGACGGGGACGATATCACCGGTCTTCCGACATTTGAAATCGTTCGTCGTGGCGTCGCCCACGCGCCAGAGGGTCGGCGTATTTTCCCTCGCATGACGGTTGTCGAAAATTTGCAAATGGGCGCCATCACTTCTGATCCAGTGGGCTACGACGCCGATATTCGTCAGGTTTTTGATCTATTCCCGATATTGGAGGAGCGGCAATCTCAACGCGGTGGCACCCTGTCGGGCGGCGAGCAGCAAATGCTGGCTATAGCCCGCGCCATCATGGCACGTCCCCGGCTTCTCTTGCTCGATGAACCATCGTTGGGGTTAGCGCCCATGGTGGTGCGGCAAATTTTCCAGGTTATTCAGGAGATCAACGAGCGGGATCGCATGACCGTATTGCTGGTCGAACAGAACGCGTATCATGCGTTGCGGCTCGCTCACCGCGCGTACGTGATGGTCAATGGGCGGATTACGCTCAGTGGGTCTGGCAGTGAACTCTTGGCCGACCCTGAGGTTCGCGCGGCCTACTTGGAAGGTGGCTGAGCGCAGGGAGGACCGTCGGATTCTCATGGAAAGCTTGTTGGGTACGCGCATCGGCGTATTTCTTGGCCTCAATGTGGTGGTTTTCGGCTTCGCCGCGATGATGATCGGCCAGGCGCTTGCCGCGACGTGGCGCTCACCTTGGCAGGGCGTTTTCTATTGTCTTTTTCTCGGAGCTGCTAATCGATTCATGGACTATGCGTTGTTTGGGGGAGCGCTACTCTCGCCGGGCGGTTACGTTGTCGGGACATCGGCATTGCTAATTATTTTCGGGTTCACATACCGCGCGACGCAGGCCCGTAAAATGGTGGCTCAGTACCCTTGGCTGTATGAGCGCTCTGGATTGCTTTTTTGGAGAGAAAAGTAGCGCGATTCCCGCAAAAATTTCGGCAATTTGGACCTTAGGTGTTTCCCGTTCCCATTTCGTTCAGGGTACAATTTCAGCGTACACCATTCGCTACAAGAATTTGCGTGGGAAATCTGTCTGTGATATACTCCTCACAGGTCGTGCTGTATACGCACAAGCAAAATCATGGTTAACAGTCGTGTTTTAGGATGCGGCTGGAGCTTCAGATGGCGAGTGTCTACCTTGGGGGAAATTCAACCAAGGAGGGCTGAATGGAGTACGACGTTACGGGGGATAGAATCGCAATTGGGCGAAGAGGACCTGCTTTTTGGAGTGATTAATGACTGAAGAAAACAAGATTAAGCCGGATACCCCCGGTGGCGAGGTAAACCAGCCGACAGACGGGTCGACCGAAGCGGGAAGCCCGAGCCGTGGACGTCGGCGCCTTCTCAAGGCCGGTGTGGCGGCGGTGCCGGTGGTCATAACCTTAAAGAGCCATTCTGCTTGGGCTGTTTCCTGCTTTAATGACCCAGGTAATCCGGTCGGCCAAAGCGTGTTCATTTCGATGGGCGGCACGGGTTGTGTGGATGAGAATCAGGACCCAATTTAATAAATCCTGGCTATGAATTCGATCATGAGCGACAACTATTAGTAGTTTTCTGCCAGGTAGTTGTGTGTAGGGGTTAGCAACGACACCGACGCAAGGTACAGACTCGGCGCATATTGCAGAACGCAATGGTCGTCGCGATAGCGTTCTGTGGGAATTAGCTTCCAGCGCGGATTTGCGTTGGAAGTTTTTTGATGATTCGTTCATTGTCTTTAATCGGGCATCGGGGCAGACGCATTTCTTGAACGTCACCGCTGGCCAGGTTCTCCGACTCATCACCCGTGAACCAAATAATTGTGACCGACTTGTGGAAAGTATTTCCACTAGTCTTAATCTTGCGGATGCAGACAACCTGAACCAAAACATTAGGGAATTATATAGTTGACTGA
>JAAXGF010000089.1 GCA_012267605.1 Alphaproteobacteria bacterium
CTGGCTGGGTCTTGTGCCCCGGCATGTCGGAACCGGCGGGCGGGTGCGCATGCTCGGTATCTCCAAACGTGGGGACAGTTATTTGCGCACCCTGCTGATCCACGGCGCCCGCTCGGTGTTCAACAATAGCAAGGCGCCACCCGAGTGGGTGTTGCGTCTGGCCGAACGGCGCCCGCCGAACGTGGCCACCGTGGCGCTGGCCAACAAGACGGCGCGCATGATGTGGGCCTTGCTGGCCCACGGCCGGGACTACCGACGGGACTTCGCCAGCCGGCCCGCGTAAGCGCGGCTGGCGACGGGAACCACGAACCAACAGAGGAGGTGGCCGCTAAAAGGTTGCGCAAGGTACGACAAGGTGTGATGGCAAACAGGTCAGACCGCGATCCGCCAAGCCTGCATGATGAACAGGGCAAAAAAGCCCACTAGGAGANNNNTCCGGGAGGCGTCCATATAGAGGCGTCCATATAGATCATCATGGCTTCGGTGCCCAATCCGATCGACGTTCACGTTGGCAGTCGTGTTCGCTTGCGCCGTACGCTTCTTGGAATGAGCCAGGAGAAACTTGGTGCCGCATTGGGTTTAACATTTCAGCAGATCCAAAAATACGAACGCGGCACGAATCGTATCAGCTCCAGTCGTCTCTACCAACTCAGTCAAATTCTTGACGTTCCGGTTTCTTTCTTTTTCGACGATATGCCACCCCTAGACGCAAGCGCCCAACCGGGTTCCTCCAAAGCCTCTGCGCCGAGTTTCGGGCACGATACGATGGCCAAACGTGAAACCCTTGAACTTGTCCGTGCCTATTACCGAATTTCCGCGCCGATGGTTCGAAAACGGGTGTTCGAGCTGACGAAAGCGATCGCTGCCAGCGGTCCCGCAGGCAAATAGCGCTCCAATACGCATTTCAAATCACTGCGGCGAGCTTTTCGGCAAATCGGGTCGAGCCGATCAGCCAAACTGATTCCGCTTAGGTCTCATTTGGATAGATGCCGAATCGGTTTGGTCTGGTTTGGCATCTCGTCACTGCGAACGGTCACATTAGGCCACCGGTAACTTCGCCAGCGCGAAGTACAGATACGCGATGTGTCGGAATTCCCCGATTATAAGTTCGTCGTCAGCCAAACGTCTTGACGGGAAGCGCGAAGCTTGGCATCCCTTAGCCACTGGTAAATGAGCGGACCCAATATTCCAACGGGACCGAGGCCGCAGACGAACCTCTAGTCGCCTCTTCTGGCTTTTCTCCATGCAAATAGGGGGAACTTGGTGTCAAAGGACGAGTATCTATTCACCAGTGAATCGGTGTCCGAAGGACACCCGGACAAAGTTTGCGACCGAATTTCCGATGCGGTCGTTGACGCCTACTTGGCAGCCGACCCGTATTCACGCGTGGCCGTGGAGACGCTGGTCACAACCAACCGCATCGTGCTCGCTGGCGAGGTTCGCGGACCTGATTCGATAACCCACGCCGATTTGGAAGCGTTGGCGCGCCGCTGCGTGCGCGAAATCGGCTATGAGCAAGAGGGATTTCATTGGAAGAATGCTGGTGTTGATGTCTACGTCCACGCGCAATCGCCCGAAATCGCCCAGGGAGTTGACGCGCGGGGAAACAAGGATGAGGGTGCTGGGGATCAAGGACTGATGTTTGGATACGCCTGCCGCGAAACCGATTCGTTGATGCCCGCGCCGATCTATTACGCCCATCTGATTTTACGGAAGTTGGCGCAAGCCCGCCATTCTGGAGCGGAGTCACGCCTGGAACCGGACGCCAAAGGCCAAGTCACTTTGCGATATGTAAACGGCCAGCCCGTTGCCGCGACATCGATCGTTGTTTCGACACAGCATCATCCGGACTTGGACCAAGACGAAGTTCGTGAAATCGTGCGACCCTACGTTTTGGCAGCTTTGCCGGACGGTTGGATGTGTGAAGACGAGAACTTTTTTGTCAATCCCACCGGCCGATTTGTTATCGGCGGCCCCGAGGGCGACGCCGGTTTAACCGGTCGAAAGATCATTGTTGACACCTACGGTGGCGCAGCGCCACACGGTGGCGGTGCTTTCTCGGGCAAGGACCCGACCAAAGTTGACCGCTCCGCCGCCTACGCCGCGCGTTACCTGGCAAAGAACATGGTCGCAGCTGAATTGGCGGACAAATGCACTATCCAGCTGGCGTACGCCATCGGCGTGCCGAGACCCTTGGCCATCTACGTCGATACGCACCAAACAGGTCAGGTGGATGAAGAACGTTTGGTTGGTGCAATCCGTGCGACAATGGACCTTTCGCCACGCGGTATTCGTGAGCACTTGGGGTTAAATCGTCCGATATATGAACGTACTGCGGCTTATGGCCATTTTGGGCGTGAACCCGAGGATGACGGCGGGTTCTCGTGGGAACGCGTCGATCTCGTGGACGATCTGAGGTCAGCTCTCGCTTGACATCCGCGTCCGGGGAGCGCCGGGACATAGTCCGCCGAGTACTTTTCGGACGTCGGCAAGGAAAACGGTTGCGGCCCGGTCGTAAATCACTTTTGACTAGTTTGTTGCCGCAACTGGCTGTTTCGCTCCCTACCACTGGCTTCCTGGACCCAACCACATGTTTCGACCGCCAGGTCCGCGAGGTTTGGTTGGAAATTGGATTTGGTGGCGGCGAACACCTTGCTGCCCAAGCGAGGGCAAACCCTCAAGTCGGCATCATCGGCTGTGAACCCTTCATCAACGGAGTAGCCGCCCTGCTTACCGCGATCGAACGGGATTCCCTCAACAACGTTCGCGTTTTTGCCGATGATGGACGAATTCTTTTGGATGTCATGGAGAACGCTACCATCGGACGCATGTTCTTGTTGTTTCCCGATCCCTGGCCAAAGAAACGCCATCACAAGCGGCGTTTCGTGACTACGGCCAATCTCGATCATTGCGCCCGTGTACTCCGGCCGGGTGCGGAGCTGCGCGTCGCCACGGACGATGGCGCATACTGCGACTGGATTCTGGAACGATTCATCAGTCATGGGTCATTTCGATGGGGGGCTCGTGGACCCAAAGACTGGCGAGAACGGCCGCTTGATTGGCCAGAAACACGGTACGAATTAAAGGCGCGGGCCGCCGGTCGGCGGCCTGTATATTTGAAATTCCGCAGAACCGGTTGAGTCCCAACAATGGGCAGCGTGCACACGGTGCGGGCCTTCTCGCCCCCTATATCATGGAATGACGTTTGGGACCCGAGACCCTGTTCACCGGTCCTAGGCGTTTGACGAATGTGCTTGCGACGGCAGGTGGGCCCGCTATGATCATAATGGCGTTGGTTAGCTTGAACGTGAAGCGTTCTGGAGTTGGGTTGCGAGCGCGAAGGAGGTGGGCATGTTGCCCACTTTTTTGTTGAATTTGTCGACCAATACGTTTCGCGGCAGCCGGGTGTTCGCGCTTGGTTCAATCCGTGCGGATGTTGTTGCCCCTGTTTCGAGCCATTATGTTTTAGACGATTAGCGTCTTGATATGATGGATTTACTTGGCCCGGTCCCCATCGGGATTCCCAGCTGGGACTGGATTGCCAGATTATGAGAATTGGTACGAATGTATGGAGAGGATGCGCGAAATCGAAGATCTTATCACGCCCGCGCTCGAGACGATGGGATATGAAATCGTCCGCGTCCGCATGCTAGGGCGTCGCAAGCGTACTCTTCAGGCCATGGCCGAGCGACGTGATCGGCGTCCGATGACGGTTGATGATTGTGCCGAGATTAGCCGAGTCGTTTCCGCCCTGCTCGATGTTTCCGACCCAATCTATGGCTCCTATGAGCTTGAAATCAGCTCACCTGGAATTGACCGCCCTCTGATTCGAATGGCGGATTTCCGCCGATTTACTGGCCATGTGGCCAAAATTGAATTGTCGCGACGGATCGATGGCCGTCGCCGGGTTCGTGGCCGAATTGTTGCCCAAGAAGGTGATCACGTGCGCATCCACGGGGACGATGGTGAAATGGATGTGCCGATAGACAACATATCGGATGCTCAACTCGTCCTTACCGACGAACTTATTGCCGCAACCGCGGAAGGGGGACACGCGTGAACGTCTTGGAATCGGAAGCTGTCGCCGGATTTGGCCGGGTTGAGCTCCTTCAGGTCGCCGACGCGGTAGCGCGCGAGAAGGGAATCGATCGGGAAATCGTCATCGAAGCCATGGAGCAAGCCATCCAGCACGCGGGAAAACGAAAGTTTGGTCCCGAACACGATATTCGCGCAGAAATCGACCGCAAAACTGGCGATGTCCGGCTACGACGCTATCTTGAAGTCGCTGACGACATTGAAAACCCCTCGACTCAAATCCCTGTGGAAGATGCGCGCGAGCGAAATCCGGACGCGCAAATCGGAGACTTCCTGACCGACGAACTCCCGCCCATAGAATTTGGCCGAATCGCGGCGCAAACGGCAAAACAAGTTATCGTGCAGAAAGTCCGAGAAGCTGAGCGTGAACGGCAATACGAAGAATACAAGGACCGCGTCGGCGAGATCGTGAATGGTATCGTCAAACGAGTTGAGTACGGTAACGTAACCGTCGATCTTGGCCGCGGAGAAGCGTTGTTGCGTCGGGACGAGTTGTTGCCCCGGGAGTCGTTTCGCCGCGGCGATCGGGTACGCGCCTATATCTTCGACGTGCGACAGGAGCCGCGAGGTCCGCAAGTATTCCTATCACGCACACGACCGGAATTCATGTCCAAGTTGTTTGCCCAGGAAGTACCGGAAATTTACGATCAAATCATTGAAATAAAGGCGGTTGCCCGTGATCCGGGAAGCCGTGCCAAGATCGCAGTTTTGTCACACGACAACAGCATTGATCCGGTGGGCGCGTGCGTCGGCATGAGGGGCAGTCGGGTTCAAGCGGTTGTTAACGAGCTGCAGGGCGAGAAAATCGATATCATTCAGTGGTCGCCGGACCCAGCCACATTCGTCGTTAATGCGTTGGCGCCCGCCGAGGTCATTAAGGTGGTACTGGACGAAGAAGGCCAGCGGATCGATGTCGTAGTTCCCGACGATCAACTTAGCCTTGCCATCGGTCGACGCGGTCAAAACGTGCGACTGGCTTCCCAGCTGTCCGGTTGGGATATCGACATTTTGACCGAGCACGAAGAATCCGAGCGGAGGGTCGAGGAATTTCGCAGCCGTTCGAATATGTTCATTGAGGCTCTCGATGTGGATGACGTCATTGCCCACTTGCTCGTCGCCGAAGGTTTTGCTTCCGTCGATGATGTCGCTTTCGTACCCCAGGAGGAACTTGCGGCAATCGAGGGATTTGACGCCGAGGTCGCGGATCAGCTGCGTGAGCGGGCGCGCGATTTCCTTTCCGAACGAGATCGGGCGATGACCGAACAACGTTTGAAACTGGGTGTCAGCAATGAACTCGCGGAAATTCCTCGTCTGACTCCCTCCATGCTTGTGACCTTGGGCGAGCACGGCGTCAAAACCTTGGACGATCTCGCCGATTTAGCCAGCGACGAGTTACTCGAAATCCTGCCAATGGCCGATCTCTCCAGCGACGACGCTGATTCGATTATCATGGCGGCGCGCGCCCACTGGTTCCCGGACGCTGAATCGGACCAACCAGAGACACCGACATCCGAATCCCAAGAACCGCCATCGTCAACCGACGCCAATCCGGTATCAGAGCCGCAAACGGGCGATGACTCCGAGAGCGCAAGTTGAAGCCGAGCCTCGGGCGGGGAGGCCATCGGCGGCGCAAACACGGCGGCGTTGCGCGGCCACTCGGACCGTACGCCCGCGCGACGACCTGATCCGTTTCGTTATTGGTCCGACTGGAGCGGTCGTCCCCGACACAACAGGTGTGCTCCCCGGCCGGGGATTGTGGTTGAGTGCTGACCGGGATGTGATAAATACCGCTTGCGCGCACAATTTGTTTGCCAAGAACTTTCGTGTTCGGGCTATCATCGATGGCGACTTAGCCGACCGGGTCGAGGCTTTGCTGGCACAGCGGTGCCTTGATTTAATTGGTTTGGCGCAACGCTGCGGTCAATTGGCTGCGGGAGGCACGAAGGTTCGACAGGCGCTGGCCGCCGACCGGAGCGCGCTGGTGGTAGTTGCATCGGACGCTTCTACAGATGAGTGGCGACGGATATCGCGACTGGCGCCTGAGGTGCCGCGGGTCGTACTGTTTACGAGTACGGAGTTGGCCGCCGCGCTCGGTCGCGGTCGGGTGGTTTACGCGGCCATCTTGAAAGGTGGCGCGAAAGGCGGACTGGCGGCACGGATCATGGTCGAGGCCAAACGACTGCAAGGATTGCGTTCCAATCAAGGATCGCAGCCCGGTTTGGGATCACCTTCGGGTGGCATGGGTGGAACACGTCTCACGGATGGTGCCCCTACCGTCCGGAACGATGAGCCTCTTGAGTCTTGACATGATATGTATTTTGTTTTGCAAACCTTGGGTTCGACCTTATCCACAAAAGCAGGTTCGTTCCACGAAGGGAACGGTCGGAGTGGCATGAGCGATAGTGACGATAAAGATACGAAGCCGTCGATTCGTTTGAAGCGGCCTGGCCGGCTCGAACTGCATAAGACGATCGAGACCGGTCAAGTGCGCCAAAGTTTCTCCCATGGCCGCTCGAAGGCGGTGACAGTGGAGGTCCGGCGCAAGCGCACCTTTACGGCTGGCGAAGGCGGCCGGATGAAAGAGGTCAAGGCCAAACAAGACGACTTGTCGTTCGCCTCCGAATCAGGCACCGGGTCTACGTCGGATGCTCGCGTATCACGGGATTCGGGAAGCCGAGGCAGGCGTTCACCCGCGATATTAAAAACTCTCACCGTAGAGGAAAAAGAGGCCCGCGCCCGGGCACTGGAAATTGCCCGCCGCGATGTGGTGAAACCGCCGGCGCCGAGCACAACGGAGCCGGAAGTGCAACCGGTGGCGGAGCCCGAGGTTGTCGACGCGGAACCGCCCGTGGAGAAGCCAACACCCCAGCCGGAGGTTGCCGACGTACTCCCCGAAGAAGCCCCTGTGCCCGCCGCCAAAGCAAAAGAAGACGGTGAAGCCAAGAAAGACCGGGAATACACCAAGCGACAGGCGGATTCGGACGCCCGCCGAAAAGCAGACGAAGAGGCCGCCCGACGATTAGCCCAGGCGGAGGAAGCCGGACGCCGCGCGCTACAGAAAGCGGCGGCGAATCCGTGCGTGGCCAAAGATACGGAAACACCCGAACGGGAGGAGTCGAGCGACCGTGGGCGCCGAGGCAAGGGCGAAGCGAGGCGTCCACATTTAGGGCCACGTCGAGATCAGCCGCGTCGGCGCGGTGGCAAGATGACGGTCACCCAAGCCTTGTCCGAAGACGAGCGCGTTCGTAGCTTGGCGTCCGTTCGCCGCGCGCGCGAGCGGGAACGCCGAGCTCATCAAAAGGAATCCGCCGAAGTCACAAAGGTGATTCGCGAAGTTGTCATCCCGGACACTTTGACGGTGCAGGAACTTGCCAACCGCATGGCGGTACGCGGCGCTGAAGTGATCAAGGTATTAATGAAAATGGGGACAATGGCGACGATCAATCAGACGATCGACGCGGATACCGCCGAGTTGTTGGTGGTCGAATTCGGCCACAAGGTAAAGCGTGTCAGCGGCGCAGACGTTGAAATCGGGCTCAAGGGGGAAGACGACCCAGCCGAGCTTCTCACGGCCCGCGCGCCAGTAGTGACCGTCATGGGACACGTTGATCACGGCAAGACATCATTATTGGACGCATTGCGTCGGACGGATATCGCCGGCGGCGAGGCGGGAGGAATTACTCAGCACATCGGCGCCTACCAAGTCACTTTGAAATCTGGAGAAAAAATTACCTTTCTTGACACCCCGGGACATGAAGCGTTCACCGCGATGCGGGCACGCGGCGCGAAGGTCACTGACGTGGTCGTCCTGGTGGTTGCGGCCGACGACGGCGTCATGCCCCAAACGGACGAGGCCATCAACCATGCCCAAGCGGCAAACGTCCCGCTGGTTGTTGCCATCAACAAGATTGATCGGCCCGACGCCGATCCTACCAGAGTATGCAACGATCTGTTGAAGCACGGTCTGGTTGTCGAGTCCTTGGGAGGTGAAGTGCTGGCCATCGAAGTTTCAGCTACCCAACAAACGAATTTGGAGAAGCTTGAGGAAGCCATACTGCTGCAGGCGGAACTCCTCGATCTCAAGGCCAACCCCGATCGACCCGCGGAAGGCATTGTTGTGGAAGCACGTCTTGACCGAGGGCGAGGGCCGGTAGCCACAGTTCTCGTCCAGCGTGGCACGCTACATATTGGCGACATTATCGTCACCGGTGGCGAATGGGGAAAAGTTCGCGCCTTGATCGACGATCGCTGGCGGCCCCTTAAGCAGGCAGGACCGTCAGTGCCGGTCGAAGTTCTGGGTTTAGGGTCGGCGCCGCAGCCTGGCGACGAGATGGCGACGGTCGAGAGCGAGAGGCGCGCGCGCGAGATTACCCAGTTCCGCCAAGACAATCAGCGTAAGGCGCGTGCCGCATCGGGTGTGCGGGGAACGCTCGAGCAGATGTTCGCGGCGATTCAGGACGGCGAGATGAAGGAATTGGCCGTGGTCGTGAAATCGGACGTCCAGGGTTCACTCGAAGCCATCGCGTCCAGTCTGGAACAGCTCGGCACGGATGAAGTGGGCGTACGCATGATTCACGGTGGAGTGGGTGCTATCACCGAATCCGACGTCGCGCTCGCCAATGCGTCCAACGCGCTAATCATGGGCTTCAATGTACGGGCGAACGCTCAGGCGCGGGAACTTGCCCAGCGCGAAAACCTTCCGATTCGCTACTACTCGGTGATCTACAATGTAATTGACGATGTCAAGGCGGCCCTTGCCGGCATGCTTTCTCCCGAACTCCGTGAGCGCATTCTCGGCAACGCCCAGGTGCTCGAGGTGTTCGATATTACCAAGATTGGCAAGATCGCCGGGTGCCGGGTGCTCGATGGCATCATCAAACGCAGCTCCAAGGTCCGCTTGCTGCGGGATAGCGTGGTTATTCACGAGGGCCAAATCGGCACGCTCAGGCGTTTCAAGGATGACGCGCGCGAAGTAAAGGAAGGCCTTGAATGCGGCATGTCGATTGAAACCTTTCAAGATATCAAGCCCGGCGATGTTATCGAGGCGTTCGAAATGGAGGAGGTCGCCCGAACCTTGTAGATCACTTCGTGATCTGTCCAGCCGGCCTAGCCACCCTTCGGTATGTCGGAAACGTTGAGGATGCGGGTGTGAAGCCGCGAATTGTCGGACAAGGCGCAAGTCAAAGGCAGCTACGCGTCGGCGAGGAAATCCGCCATGCCTTAGCCTCGGTGTTGGTGCGTGACGAACTGCGCGATCCAGATTTGATCGGCTGCTCGGTGACGGTTACCGAGGTACGTCCCACCCCGGACCTGCGTCAAGCCACCGTGTTCGTCGTACCGTTCGGGGGCGGCGATGCCGAATCGCTCTTGGTCGCATTGAATCGCGCCGCCTCTTTTCTCCAGCACAGGGTTGGCCAGATGGTGCGCCTCAAATTTGTTCCGCGTCTCAGTTTTCGGCTCGACGGCACGTTTGACAATGCCGAGCGAATCCGCAGCCTGTTGGACAAAACGGGAATGAACCAACGGGGAGACACCGGTGCCGACGAGTAAGCCGCTTCATGGCTGGCTTAACGTGGACAAACCCCGCGGAATCAGCTCGGCGCGCGTTGTGGCTCGGGTACGGCAGCTCGCGGGCGGGGTTAAAGTTGGTCACGCGGGCACCCTGGATCCTCTGGCGACCGGCGTACTGCCACTGGCGTTGGGCGAGGCGACGAAAACCAGCGCCTATGTTGTGGGCCGGTCCAAGAC
>JAAXGF010000233.1 GCA_012267605.1 Alphaproteobacteria bacterium
GAGTTGCGGAAGTCGGGCTAAAATGGCGCGACGGCAACGCACTAGGTGTTCAATTCGACGAATCACCGGACGAAGTCGGACGCGCCTTTGGCATTCGCCTCTTGTCTACTACTTACTGTAAGTAACTCTCGAAGGTTTGCTTCCTTAGTGAAATCGGGTCTCAGACCTGAGAAAGAATTCCAATATCACTCGGAATACGAGCGACAGGACGTCGCTCTTGGCATTTACGCAGGACGCTGACCAATCGAGTAGCGTACGCAAGGCACCCTAGGGAAAATCGCTCTTGCACAATGGCCAACGAAATTGCGGGACCGCATCCCCAGCTTTTCCAACGCAGAGCCAGTGTGGGCTGCATACATGTAGCCTGTTCAGCATTCGATTTCTCTTGACAGAAACTTATGGTCTGAGCGAACATAAGAGAGTTCTTGTGCTCAAAGTGAGCATATATACTGAGACGTTCGTAAGCCACGTTGGAGAGAGAGGGAGAGGTGGGCAATACGGAAATCTCGTCCGAGATAAGCTATTCGCCCGCTGTTGCCAAGGCGACAGCACCATTCTACGAGCGTGTCCGCAACGTTATACCAGAGATAGAATGGCCGGTTCACGCGGGCTATGTGGACGCCATCCATCGGTTAAAGCGTGAGCGCAATGCCGTCGTATTGGCACACAACTACCAAACCCCTGAAATCTTTCACTGCATATCCGATATCGTAGGCGATTCCTTGGCACTTGCGCGCCAGGCTGCTGAAACGAACGCCGATGTCATCGTTATGGCCGGGGTCCACTTCATGGCCGAAACGGCGAAACTACTTAATCCCGAAAAGACGGTCTTGATACCTGATACCAGAGCCGGCTGTTCGCTTGCCGAATCCATCACCGGTGCGGACGTGCGAATTTTGCGTGAAAAGCACCCGGGAGTTCCCATCGTCACCTATGTTAACACCTCGGCGGAGGTGAAAGCTGAATGCGATATCTGTTGCACGTCGGGAAACGCTATCAAAATTGTCGAATCGCTGGGGTCTGACCAGGTCATATTTGTTCCCGACGAATTCCTGGCAAAATACGTGGCGCGGAATACCGACGTGGAAATAATCCCGTGGCGGGGTCGTTGCGAAGTCCACGAGAGATTCAGCGCTGCGGAGCTTGACACTTACCGGAATTCCCACCCGGACTTGTTCATTTTGGCCCATCCGGAATGCCCACCCGACGTCTTGGATACCGCGGACTACGTCGGCTCAACCTCACAGATGATCTCATACGTTGGACGCGAGCGGCCCAAGAACGTGCTCCTGGTCACCGAATGTTCGATGAGCGATAATGTTGCCGCTGCCAATCCGGATATAAATTTTGTCCGACCGTGCAATTTATGCCCGCATATGAAGCGCATAACCCTGGCCAAGATTTATCGCTCTCTGGATACCCTGACTCCCCGCGTCGAAGTTGCTCCGAAAGTGGCGGCCCAGGCGCGCGTGGCGGTGGAAAGCATGTTGGCGGTTCCTTGCTAACGGACTCCAGTGGATTGGCGGCGCCTGAGTACTGATCGGCCTCAATAACAAACTCTCCCTTGACAGTCTTGCCCACGCTTAACCCATTGCTTTGCCAAGCCCTCGTGCGGCGCGCACTGGAGGAAGACTTGGGTCATGCCGGCGACTTAACCACCCAAGCGATCGTTGCCCCAGCTTCACGGGCGACCGCGCGTATCGTTGCACGTGAATCCGGCCGTGTGGCGGGTTTGACGGCAGGGCTTTTTAGCTTCCAGCTCCTGGATCCGGACGCCAGAACGGAAGCGGTGAAATCGGACGGTTTGGATGTCGATGCTGGGGACGTCCTCGCCTTAGTTAACGCGGATACGGCGGCCATTCTTACAGGAGAACGAGTGGCGCTGAATATTCTCGGCCGGGCCTGCGGCATCGCCACGGCTACCCGCGAGGCCGTTGCGTTGACCGAGGGCAGCAACGCAGTCGTTGGCTGTACTCGAAAAACCCCGCTCGGCTTGCGGGCGATCGACAAGTATGCTGTACGCGTGGGCGGCGGTCGAAATCACCGATTCGGCCTAGACGACGCCGTAATGATTAAAGACAACCATATCGCCGCCGCTGGCGGACTGTCGCCTGCAATTCAAAAGGTGCGCGCCTACATCGGCCATATGGTGAAGATAGCGGTAGAAGTGGATAACCTTGAGCAACTCGACAAGCTGATCGAGATCGGCGCCGATACCGTTTTACTCGACAATATGACACCGAATATGGTGGCGGAATGTGTTCGTCGAGTCGATCACCGTATGATCACCGAAGCGTCCGGAGGCATCAAACGCCAAGATATCAAGGCCTTCGCTGCGACAGGCGTCGACGTGATCTCCCTCGGCTGGCTCACCCATAGCGCCGACGCCCTCGATGTCAGCCTCGAACTCGAGACCGCATAGTAGCCAGACCCATCACACTGCCGACGACACGCCTTGCCTTTCCAGCGGCCCTATGCCGACAACCCATTGCCATCGAGATCCGCCTCGGACAGGACCCGATTTCGCCCCTGATTTTTCGCTGCGTAGAGGGCCTTGTCCGCACGTTCGATCAGGCTTTCCGGCGACTCTTCCTCACGGTGACATGCGGCGCCGATGGAC
>JAAXGF010000316.1 GCA_012267605.1 Alphaproteobacteria bacterium
GGCCTCGACAGTACGCGCGGCCGCACGGCGTTCGTCGGCGAGCCAACGGCGCCAACGGACCGCCGCGGCCACGACCGGGGGCGCGGCGGCGATCGCTGCGGCCACCTTCAGTGCGGGCAAGAGGCCGTCAAACGGGCGCGTAGACAGTAGCCAAGAAAGCGAGCGAGAAAACTCAGAACTTCGCCTCCCTGACCCTCGGGAAAGCGATCCTCCCGCCGAGATCCAAGCGCCAACAGGCTATTGGGAAGCTGATCGCCGAGATCCAGCCTGAGAAGTGCGTGAGAGCGCACCAGGGTGGCCGCAGCGCCAAACAGCGGTAGGACAACTGGCAGACACTCGCCGGTAACGCAGACGCGGCCCGATCCAATCAATCCCTCCACCATCTTCGGTTCAAGGCAATGAACCCCCGCATAGGCGGAGCCATTTTGCTCCGCGTTTTCCACGCCCAAGACAGATACGTCAATATCGAGAATACTGAGCCAGTCTATGGTGACGAGTTGTACCAGGTGGTCCAGGCCGGTAGCATCGATCAACAGGTTTACCGCGGCGTGAACGCGATTCTGGCAAGCCAAGTAGTCACGACCTCCGGCAACCAAAGTCTCGCACTGTTGCTTGAGCGTACGCACTTCTGCTTGCAGCCGTTCAATGAGGAATATCTGCATGTCGATGACGCCGTCGCCGCGCGATTGCGAGGGCGCGGCGAGCCGTCCTAAGAGCTCCGTATGCCGGACGAGAAAATCGGGATGACGCCGCAGATAAGCCGCGACCCGCTCGTCGGCAAGGCGGGATTCTGGCGCAGTGACGGCTTTTCTCGGTTTGCTCACGGCATTCTTCTCAGGTCATCGGCCACCATCATCGGTCGGCGATTGTCTGACCGGTCTTATTCCAATCGGCAAGGAAATCGCCGAGGCCCTTGTCGGTTAAAGCATGACTGGCCAATTGGCGCATGACGTTGGGTGGAATAGTCGCGATCTCGGCGCCCAGCTTCGCCGCCTCGATGACGTGCAAGGGGTTGCGAATCGAAGCCGCCAGAATCTCCGATTTCAGAGTGTCCGGGTAGTTGTCAAGAATTTCGCGAATCTCGGCAATCAAAGTCATTCCCGAGTGGCCGATGTCGTCAAGCCGACCGACAAACGGCGAGATGAAGCGCGCACCCGCTTTTGCCGCCAGCAACGCCTGCGCCGGCGAAAAGCATAGGGTCACATTGACGGCGATACCTGCCTGAGTGAGCGCCCGGCACGCCTTCAGACCATCCCAGGTCAGCGGCACCTTTACCGCGACATTTTTTGCCCTGGCCGCCAAAGCACGTCCTTCGGTGACCATGTTGTCGACATCGGTGGCCGCGACCTCGGCGCTCACTGGCCCCGATACGACGGCGCAAATCTCGTCGAGAACCTCAAAGAAGTCACGGCCCGTCCGAGCAACGAGCGTCGGGTTGGTAGTGACGCCATCGACAAGGCCGGTGTCGGATAGTTCACGAATCTCGCCGATATCGGCACTGTCGATGAAGAACTTCATTGATATCGTCTTTCGACCGGTTTCAACCACTAAAGTTTAACTACCCTCCCCGGCTTCCCTAGAGAATGGAAAGGATCACCGGAGAGACGATGGCATTCACGCGGCTTGCGGCGCGCGGCTTCGCTTGACAAAGTGTACCTCATGCCGCCGAGCCGCGCCAGTTCGAGGGTCCGCGTCCTGCTGCCGTTGCCGTTGAGCGAGGCTTACGAATACGGCTTGCCGGCCGGGATGGAAATGCTGGCCGGCGGTTTCGTCAAAGTCCCGATTGGACCAAGGGTGATTACCGGTGTCGTGTGGGGTGCTGGCACTGGCGCAATCACGGCCGAACGTTTGCGCGATGTGCTGACTCTTCTCGACACACCCCCAATGCCCAAGCCGCTGCGGGAACTGATCGACTGGGTAGCCGCCTATACCCTATCACCGCCGGGCGCCGTACTGCGCATGGCGATGAGCGTGCCCGAGGCACTGTCAGCGGCTCCGGAGCGAATTGTCTTTGCTCGCGGCGAAAACACGCCGAATCGGCTGACCGCTGCGCGTATCCGAGTGTTGAATTGTGTTGACCAGGGACCGCTGCGAACCCGCAGCGAGCTCGCCCGAGATGCCGGTGTAAGCCCAAGTGTGATTTCGGGTTTAGCAGAGGCCGGCGCTTTGCGCGCGCTGACCAGGCCATCGGAGCTACCACCGGAAGCACCTGATTGGCAGCGGGCCGGTCCGAAGTTGTCGGCTGCCCAAGCCGAGGCTGCGGCGACGCTCGGAAAGCAAGTCAAACGGCATCGGTTTTGCGTGACCTTGCTAGACGGCGTTACCGGTGCGGGTAAAACCGAGGTCTACTTTGAGGCCATCAGTAATGCCCTTTCCGCCGGCATGCAAGTTTTGGTCCTGGTTCCGGAGATCGCACTCGGAACCCAGTGGCTATCCCGTTTCACGGCACGATTCGATGCAGCGCCGGAACAATGGCACTCGGATCTCACCCGCGCCCATCGGCGGCGGGTCTGGCGCGCCGTAGCGATTGGCACGGCCAAGGTCGTAGTTGGCGCTCGGTCTGCCTTGTTCCTACCCTTCGCCTCGCTCGGCCTGATTGTTGTCGACGAAGAGCACGACGGATCATTCAAACAGGAAGACGGCGTCAAATACCACGCTCGTGACATGGCCGTGGTGCGTGCCCGCCTGGAGGACATACCTATCGTCCTTGCCTCGGCGACCCCGTCCCTGGAAACCGTCGTCAATGTTGATCGCGGACGATACCAAACGGTGCGCTTGCCGGCCCGACACGGCGGTGCCCCACCGCCCAGAATCGACGCACTGGATATGCGGCAGCACCCACCCGAGAAGGGTCGCTGGCTTTCGCCCATCTTGGGCGAATCTTTGGTGCAAACAGTAGAATGCGGAGAACAGGCGCTGTTTTTTCTGAATCGACGGGGCTATGCACCGCTCACCCTATGCCGCGCATGCGGACACCGCATGGGTTGCCCCACGTGCAGTGCCTGGCTGGTTGAACATCGGCGCATCGGATTCCTGCTGTGTCACCATTGCGGCTATCGCACCGGGTTGCCAGATAAATGTCCGTCGTGCGGCGCAAACGACAAATTCGTGGCCTGCGGTCCGGGTATCGAGAGGTTGGCCGAGGAGATTGCATCGACCCATCCCGGCATTCGCTTTGCGGTGATGGCGAGTGACACTCTGACCGGGCCCACCGCGATAGGGGAGTTGTTCAATCGCTTTGGCAATCGAGAAATCGACCTTCTCATCGGTACCCAGATTATCGCCAAGGGACATCATTTCCCCTGGCTCACTTTGGTTGGCGTGATCGATGCCGATCTAGGGCTCGCGGGCGGCGACCTGAGAGCCGCGGAGCGCACGTATCAGCTCCTTCACCAGGTCGCGGGCCGAGCCGGGCGCAAGGATAAACCCGGACGCGTCGTGCTGCAGACATTCATGCCGGAACACCCGGTGATGAGGGCACTCGTCGAGGCCGACCGGGATCGCTTCCTGGCGAATGAATCTGCCGACCGGAAAACGCTGGGCCTGCCGCCCTTCGGCCGGTTGGCGGCACTGATTGTCACCGGACCGGCCGAATCATCAGTGGCAGCCGCAGCCCACGATCTCCGGCGAAGCGCGCCCGAGGCCGATGATGTAGCGGTAATAGGCCCGGCCCCAGCCCCATTGCACATCTTGCGCGGTCGTTATCGCTATCGTCTGTTGGTGAAGTCAGAGCGGATAGCGCCGCTGCAAAAATTTCTTCGCGGTTGGCTTGGCAACGTCCAGATCCGACGGCCGACGCAGGTCCAAGTCGATATCGATCCTTACCATTTCTTTTAATCGTGACCAGGCAACGAACCGCTGAACCGCATTGATTCCCAAGGTTACCAGGGTTTGCGCAGGTTCGAATTCTGGCACAATCAGCGAGTGAGTATTCGAACGGGGTTGTTCCGGCGGGCAAGCGTACAAATATTAACTATTAGCGCCCAGGCCGGCTGGTCTATCTAGCCGCTCCCCCCGGTAACCAGTACGGTCTGGCGTGACCCCATGTGCTCACTGGCCCCGCGAACGAGCGGGGCTTTTTTTGTGTGGGTGCAAGTCGGCCTCAAACGCGGATAGGCGAAACATGACGCATCGGTTATATTCGCGCCCGATTCGTAATTCCGTTGTCGGGACAGCGGGGCAATGAGAGACATGACACAATTGATTGATTGGCCAAATATAGAACGGTCGGACAAAGGCCTGACGCGGGCGGAATTTCTGCGACTGGCGGCTGCCGCCAGCGTAACCCTGACGTTGGGCCGCGCCCACGCCGCCGCACCTCAGCCGACGATGATCACCCGTACGATACCGAAAACCGGCGAGGCATTGCCCGTGGTAGGCCTCAGTAGCTACCGCTCGTTCAGTGTCGGCGGCGGCGGTGAAGTCCGTTCATCGCGGCGGGAAGTGTTGCGATCCCTGTTCAGCCACGGCGGCAAAGTGATCGATTCCTCACCTTTATACGGGCGCGCTGAGGAAGTGTTGGGTTCCCTAATTTCCGATTTGGAAGCCGAGGGCCAAGCGTTCTTGAGTTCCAAAATCGCCGTCGAAGACCCCGCCCGAGCGGTTCAGCAGGCCGAGCGAACCATGCGTTACCTGCGAACCGAGCACCTCGATTTGATGCAAGTTCAGGATATGTTGAATTGGCGAAGCCATTTTCCGACGCTGCGATCGTGGAAGGAAAATGGCCGCATCAGGTATCTGGGCGTCACCCATCACTCAGTCGATGGTCTCGAACAGATGGCCGAGATAATCGAATCGGAATCGATTGATTTCGTACAACTCGCCTATACGATCTCGCACCCGGAGGCCGAAGAGCGAATCTTGCCACTCGCGGCGGACAAAGGTGTCGCGGTGATTGTCGGTCGGCCTTTCCTCGGTGGCGCCGACTTCGACACGCTGCGGGGCGAACCGTTACCTGAATGGGCGTCGGAAATCGACTGTACGAGCTGGGCGCAGTTCTTCCTTAAATTCATCCTATCCCACCCTGCGGTGACCTGCGTGACACCAGCGACGAGCCGGCAAGACCAAATGCTCGACAACCTGGGCGCCGGTTCGGGGCGGCTGCCCGATGACAGCCTACGCAAGAAAATGCGAGAATACTGGCAAAGCCGCTAGCGTCGAAATTCCGAGCTCGGGAATCTACCCAAGTTCACTTCGGGCACCCACGATTACATTAGGTAATTGGCGATTTCCACCAGGTTACCGTCGGGATCGTAAAGATAAATCGATTCGATAGGTCCCTTGGCGCCGATCCTTTGTACCGGCCCTTCAATGATTTCGATACCGAAGGATTCGATATGATCCATGACTCGATCGAGGGGTTCCGAGGTTATAAAGCATAGTTCGCTGACTCCACTCGCGATGTTTCTCGCCGCCGGATCACCGACTTTGGTGACCTTGTGTAAAACGATCTTTTGATCGCCGATCCGCAAAGCATGTTGTCCCGATTCGCGGGGCAAAACCTCTGCTCCGAGAACCCGTGAATAGAAATTACTCGTGGCCTTGACGTGTGCAACCGCGATTACGAAATGATCTAGATGCTCAATCTTCATGGCCACCTACCATTCGCGTCCGCAACGTACCGTTGACGTCGGCACGTAACTGCCCAGGTGCCTCAA
>JAAXGF010000366.1 GCA_012267605.1 Alphaproteobacteria bacterium
TCCCTCGACAGCGATCCCGATGATGCCCAGGACGCCATGTGGCTCTACCTTTCGCGCGTGCGCGCCGGCGAAGGTAAGGAAGACGCGCTGAAGGATTTCATGGCCACCGCCGCGTTGATCGACAAGACCCGCTGGCCATGGCCGATGGTCGCCATGTTGCTTGGAGATATCGCGCCGGAGGAGGCAATGCGGACCGCCCGTGACCGTGACGCACACATCAACAGCACCCGTCGCTGCGAAGCTCACTTTTTTGTCGGCCAAAACGATCTCATACGCGGCGATTTGGACGCCGCCGCCGAACACTTTCGGGCTGCCGTACTATTCACTGGCACGGACGATATGGCCTGCCACCGTGGCTCCGAGGCGGAACGTGCCCGCCTCGCAAGATAAGGTATTACGGTTGCGACGCGCTTTCGATTCGAATGAGCTCCACCGACCCCTTTCCGGACAAATTTACTGGGCCGACTGATTGGCCACCGCATCGATCACGCACGTGATTCCACACGTTTCCACTGACAAACACTGAATTTGGTTCGGCATAGTCAGTTATCCGAGAGGCGATATTCACGGTGTCACCCCAGAGGTCGAAACTGTACTGCCGATTACCCATGATCCCAGCAACGACCGGACCACAGTGGATACCGACCTTTGTCTCCCATTTGGGCCCGATCTGTTTCGACGCGGCGAGCATATCAAGACCGCACCGGACCCCCGCAAACACCGGATCTTCCAACTCGCGCAACAGCCCGGCAGTGGCCATAAACGCGTCACCTATCGTTTTGATTTTTTCCAACCCGTGAAGATCGACGATTTCCTCGAAATGAGTCATGAGGATTCGCAAATCGGAGACTACTTTTTCGGGTGGGTACTGGTTGCAATATCGCGTAAATCCGACGATATCGCAAAATAGGACGACGACATCGTCGGTACGTCTTGGCTTGACGTAGTTCGTTTCCTTGAGCTCGCGCGCGGCTCCGGGCGGAAAGATGGCGCAAAGCAGCTCCTCAACCCGCGCACGTTCCACTTCAACGCGATCCCGTTCTTCCTGGATCATTTTCAAATGGTGCACTTCCTGATCGCGCAAACACTTTTTTTCCAGGCACGCACCTACCCTGGCCTGAAGCAGCACAGGATCAAACGGTTTAGGTAGATAATCCTCGGCACCAAGTTCAATACACCGAACCACGCTATCAAGTTCATCAAGTGCGGATATCATAATTACGGGTATACCCCTAAGGTTGTCGTCCGATTTTATGTGCTCGAGCACTTGATAACCATTCATCTCAGGCATCATGATATCGAGAAGAACCAGGTCAAAAGATTGCCGCGAAAGCAGTTCAAGAGCCTCCAGCCCGTTTTCCGCGACGGAAATGTTTTCATAACCTTGGCGCTTAAGTCGCCGCGTTAGGAGATACCTATTTCCCTGGTGGTCATCGACGACCAATAGATTGGCGGGCTGAGTTTCCACGCTATCAATCCCCCTCCAAGAGGGCTTTCATGGCCGCGAGCAGACGATCGAGGTCGATCGGTTTGGTAAGATAGTCATCGCACCCCGCATCCAGCGTCCTCTGCCGATCTCCATACATGGCGTGTGCAGACAACGCGATGATCGGAATATGCCGCGTTGCCTCGGAAAGCTTGAGCCTTCGGGTAGCCTCCCATCCATCGATAACCGGGAGGCGAAGATCCATCAATATGAGCGAAGGTAATTCCGCCTGGGTCATAGCGATGCCCTTTTCGCCATCGGTAGCGACAAGAACTTCGTATCCTTTGCGTTTCAGACGGCTCGAAAGCATAAAAACATTCCCGGGGTGATCTTCAACGTAAAGAATTCGAGTCACGATTATTCCCGGCTATGTCTGTTGCCGCGAAACACAGCGTGCGACAATCTCTCGCAATTCGTCGAGCAACTCGGCCTTGGTTTTTGATCCCTTCTCCAAGATCCGTTCAACTCCTCCGTTGAGTTGGCGGCGCTCGTCGCTCGACAATTCGGCGCCGGTGAGTACGACAACCGGAACCGTTGGGTCGATACCGTCCTTACGCCACGCGTCGAGAAACGCAAATCCGTCCATTTCCGGCATGAGAAGGTCAAGAACAATCAGATCGGGGACGTTCTGTTTAAGACAGTTCAGCGCTTCGCGTCCATTCTCTGCTTCTGTAACCTTCCAACCCTCACCGATCAGCATGGATTTCAGTACGTTGCGCATGGGTTCGTCATCGTCGACGACCAAAACGTGATGGGTTTCCGAATCGCGACGATACTTGTCCAGGATCTCGCGCAGTTGGGATCGCTCGATGGGTTTTACGACGTAGTCCATGGCCCCGAGCGCGTAACCCTTGTTCTTCTCCTCAGAGATCGTGGCCATCACAACGGGAATCCATTTGAGCTCATCGTCTCTTTTCAGCTCCCGTAGGACATCCCACCCGTCGCGGCCCGGCATGTAGACATCAAGTGTGATCACCGATGGCTTCATGATGCGAGCGAGCTTCAAACCCTCGTCGCCATCTCTGGCCGTGGTCACGCTGTACCCTTCCCGTGTCAGGAAATTGTGCATCAAGTCACAGACGATCGGATCATCGTCGATGACAAGAATTGTATTCGTCGTCTGCTCGGCGCGTTTTCCATCCGCAGTATCGGAGGGAATCTCGCCAGTCTGTGCCGTTCTCGTATCGGGTTCGTCCGATAGCCGCACCGGCAGCCTTACCGTAAATGTGGTGCCTTCACCCAGCTTGCTTTCGACATCGATTTTACCGCCAAGAATTTCACAAAGACGTTGGCAAATCGCCAGGCCCAAACCCGTGCCACCATATTTTTTTGTCGTCGAACTGTCTGCCTGAACGAACTCCTCGAAAAGCCTCTCGACTTGCTCAGGGGTCATGCCGATACCGGTATCGGAAAAAGCCAGCCTCACCCCAGGTGAGTCACCGGCTGATTCCTCGGCTACTTCCACCGTGACCTCACCATCCTGTGTGAACTTACAAGCGTTCCCGACGAGATTTTCGACGATCTGGCGAACACGGGTTTGGTCGGACCGCATTTCCATCCTGTCCATCGGGCACCGCAACGCCAAAGTGTTTCCATTTTGTTTAGCGAGAGACTGCGAGGCCGACACAACTGAGCGCAACATATCTGGAAGATCAAATTCCTCGACAAAGTTTTCCAGCTTGCCTGACTCGATCTTGGAGATGTCGAGGACCTCGTTGATGAGATGGAGCAAATGCATGCCTTCGCGGTGCACGTATTCCAAAGGTTCCATCAAATCCTCGTTGCCGGCGTCCTTGGCATCGTCATACAACATCTGAGCGATCCCAATTACTACGTTGAGCGGTGTGCAAAGTTCGTGGCTCATGTTTGCCAAAAACTGGCTTTTCGCTTGCGTGGCCTGGAGCGCCTGGTCTCGTGCTTCGGCCAATGAATCGACCAAGTTACCTAGCCGAACCTCGTTCTCCTTTTGCACAGTGATGTCGGAAACAACGGCGACTACACCACCTTCCGACGTGCGGCACTCATTTATCCTAAGCCACCGCCCGTCGCTTCTTTCCTGCTCGAAAGGTCCAGAGAGACTCCGGTGGCGTTCGATTCTTTCTTCGACCCATGCGTCGACGCGCCCCTCGGCCATTCGAAATTGACCGGATTCGGCGGCAGCCCGTATAATGTCTTCAAACCTGGAGCCCTGCGCGACGTCGACGCCAAAATCCCGAAACAGCTCAGCGTATTTTCGGTTGCAGTCGATCAATCGGTCGTCGGCATCGTAGAACGCGAATCCTTCGGAAATCGACTCGATTGCGTCGTAGAGCTGAACCTTCGCGCGCCGTAGCGCTTGTTCCGCTTCCTGGCGCGCGGCGGTCTCTCTGTCGCGTTCCACAAGACTGTCCCGAAACAGGGATAAGGTTCGTGTCATCGCGCCAATTTCGTCGTGTCCAGGATTCGGAATATCCGCTTCTAAATCTCCCTTAGTAATCTTCGACATCGCCCCAACAAGCCGATTTAGAGGAACGGTTATCGACTGCAGAATCAATATGGTCAGTGAGACGCCAACAAGGGTTGCAACAACACCGATGACGATGGAAATATCCACAGCTTTAGCCGAACTCTCCACTGCGGAATCCCGCAGCGCCAGAGATTCTGATTCAAGTCGATTCACCAAAGCGGCAAGCTGTTCGTCGACAATCTCAATGTGAACGCGCGCTTGCGCCATCAGCGAGTTTCCTAATACCCGTTGATCACGAATGTACGCGTCAACCGCCAAAAGCGCTTTTTCGGTTAACTTATCGAGTTCTTGGTGAACTATGCCCACGGTTTCAGGGTCGTGGACCTTGAGTTCTAGCAATGTTGTCTCCAACGTGGCACGGGCTTCTTTTGCCCTTCGCTCTGAACGCAGGAGGAGACTGACCGCATGATCGGTCAACCAGTACCTCAATTCCCCAAAAGCTCTGTTCGCAGTGTTGGCGGTCTTCAGAAGTCGGACGAACCGAGCCTCTTCAGAGAGCGCCTCGCTGCCTTCAGCCAATCTTTCGCCGAGGTACATATTCGAGCCGACAAGTATGCTAAGAAGCACTGCCGACAGAATCATGAGCCGTGCCGGTATCGAAATCCGAGTCAGTGTATTCGCTCCGTTTTACCGGTCCGGAATCGTCGCCGATTGCCGATCAAAATCGACAAACTCACTTCCAAAAATTATTCGAACAAAGTAATGCTGATCACCCCTCCGAGTTCGCCCAATTTACCACCCTCCTTGGGATAACCGGTGAGATCAATCTCGCCCTTGGGTTCGCCGTGGCAGGTTAAACGACCTTCGCCATAGTATTCAGGTACCAATACCCGAAAAACCTGACGATCCGATTGGTTCGAATTTTCCCAAAGAACCTCGCCCTTTGGCCATTCTGGCGTCATCAGACGATTTTCGATGGATGCTGATTCCCACTCGTCGGGCAACGCTTTGCGGTTGCGGACCAGCGAAACGGGTGCCGTAACCTTTACACTCGATTCGTTCCTCATAGATTTTGAAAAGCGCTCGTTCACCAGTCGAGCGAAGACTGCGGGAACAAAACCCTTAAAGCCAACGCCCGGCATATTTTTTGTTTCTTGATTCTCATCGATCACTTCCGCAATGGCGTCGGTTTGCGCTTCGAGCAATCGTCCGTGACGCGAGGCAGGATCGATATTGCGTGGATCTGTCCCCGTCGCCTCGCGATAAATCTCAATCGCCCGCGCGACAACCACGTCACTGCTCAATCCCTTATCCCCAACATTCGGATCATTAATTAGCGATTGGTTGCGAGCGACAACCGTACGCGCAGATTGCAGCATTTTCGCAAGACTAAGGGCGATCTCGAGATTTTCCGTCTCGCTGGCAGAAAGCGGGGAGGTCACGCCGAACGCAAGCCCGACAATTAACATTATAGATCTACGCATTAAGATCCTCCCGCCCTGATCTTTTAATGTGAAACGATTGTAGCCGAACGTTTCTTGGTGGGGGACTATACAATAATATTTGGATTGTCCAAAAAGCGAATGGCCACGTATATGACGAATGCCTATTGAGACGGGAGGGTCTTTCCGCGAAAGATGCATTGCCGTGGACATCACTGATTTTGCGATCAATAGATTGATTCTACGGCGTTTTCTAGAACGCCCTACCAAAGATGCGATACACCCTAGGCCGCGCGTTCCAAGGCACGAGCGAAGTGGTTACGCCATGCGGGAAAGTTCGCGACATAACCGAATCCGCAAACTTTAGTGATCCTGCGGTCCTCCGTGATGTCGAGAACCCGGTTACCGTGAAGGCGAATTTCGCGTTGATCACTATACGGGTTCAACCTCATGCCCGGACCTGGTGGGAAGGCGTAGTCGCAGGCGAAGAGAACGTCATCGTGAACGTACATGGTGAACCCTGGAGAGTGGCCACCGATGTGAAAGGCTTCGAGTGAACCGCGTTTGAAATCACCGCCAAACGCGGTATCGACCGGAAATTGCCGAGCGAGCGGATTCACCGCGTCGAGCCGGTGGATGTATATTTGTGCGTCCCACAACGTGCGGTATTGATTGGACGCGCCCATGAAATCTTTGTGCGTGAAAAGAATTGCCTCAACCGGTTCAAGGTCGCGGTTAAATGCCGAAGGGCAATCGATCCAAACCGCTCCCCGATCGGTCTCAACCCGATAGGCGGCGTGTTCGAATCCGAGGCGCGGCACCGACATCAGCTGGGTGACGCTGGGCGCGACTTCAGTTGGCGTGACGCGGTAGGTTCGCGCTGCCTCCTCTGACATCAAAAATTCTTCGTGGCGAGCGCCGCAGAACGGACACACGTCCGGCCGCTCGCCAATCATATTGTAGCCGCAGACCTTGCAAACCCATTGTGCCATTTGGTTTCTCCTCGACATTCGGCGTTGCGCAGCAATTCTCACGATTCGTGATCGGGGTTCAGCTTCAACGCGAAAACTGAATTCCGCTCCGGGGCTACCGAAATATTTGTCCTCATAACGGTTGCAGTGACAAGCCTACAAGTTAAAGTTAACTTTAAGTCAAGGTATTTTCCAGATGTCCAGAAAAGAAACCCATCGGGTGGAGAACAGTTCGAAATTCCTGACGATCGGCGAAGCAGCTCGCCGCTGTGGCGTCACCACGTCGACTTTGAGATTTTATGAGGATCGGGGATTGATACACGCGACCCGCACGAACGGAAATCAAAGGCGCTATCATCGCTCGATGCTGAGGCGCGTCTCCGTCGTGCGGATTGCGCAAATGCTGGGCTTAACCCTGAATGAAATCTCACAGGCGCTGGGAGAGTTGCCTGACGGCCGAACACCGACAAAGCGGGATTGGCAACGGATTTCAACCAAATGGAGCCAAAACCTGGACAGCCGCATCGCTCAGCTTCAGCGCATGCGCGAAAACCTTTCGTTCTGTATTGGCTGCGGTTGCCTATCGTTGAAGAGCTGCATCCTATACAATCCAGGCGACAAAGCCGCAGCTCTTGGCGCTGGTCCACGCTATTTGATCGACGAATGCCCTGCCCAAAAATGAGGCGATGGCGCAACCGCCACTGAAACTTGGCGGCAAATTCGGGTTTCCGCTGAGACGCGTTTTGTCTAGGTTCCACCACGGTGACTAAAGTACCGGCATAGTTTAGCGACGCTAAGGCGTTCATGAGACGGGAGACTCAACGATGATCGACTGGGAAATAATGGGGGCGGAATTCGTCAACTGCAATTGTAGCTACGGCTGCCCCTGCCAGTTCAACGCCCTCCCCACCCACGGTAATTGTGAAGCGGCCGCGGGTTTTCGTGTTGATACCGGTCATTTCGGTCAGGTCAAACTAGATGGTCTGCACGGTGCCGGCGTTTACGCTTGGCCCGGCCCAATCCACGAAGGCGAAGGCAAGATGCAGCTTATCGTCGATGAACGTGCCGATGATGAGCAGCGCAATGCTTTGCTCACGATTATGCGCGGCCACGAAACCCAGCCCATGGCGACCATGTGGAGCGTCTATACCGCGATGTGTTCAACGGAATTGCCACCCCTGTTCAAGCCGATCGATTTGCGCATCGACGTTGCCAACCGAACGGGCCGCATTGTCGTACCGGGTGTTTATGAAATGTCCGGTCAACCGATTCGTAACCCGGTCACCGGCAACCCCCACCGGGTGCGCATCGATATGCCGGAGGGGTTTGAGTATTCCCTTGCTGAAATTGGCAGCGGTAGCACAAGCGCTACCGGCGAAATCAGCTTGAATCTCGAGAATACTTACGGTCAATTCGCCGAGCTTCACCTATCGGGCTCCGGCGTGGTTCGCGCGGGTTCATAAGCGGCGGCGCTTTCGCGATAGACCAGAGGCGGGAACGCCCGACTAAAGGATGCCCGATTTATCTCGGCAGCGATGGGTCGTGATTGGCGGGTTGGCATCCGTCACAGCGGTCTCGTGGGTGTATATCCTGGCCGGCGCGGGAATGGGCGCGAATCCTGATTCCCGCGCGATGATGGACATGACCACCGACTGGTCCCCGGAATATGTCGCGCTGATGCTGGCGATGTGGTGGGTGATGATGGTAGCGATGATGCTACCCAGTGCCGCGCCTATGATTCTCTTGTTCGCTGCGGTGAGTCGCAGGAGCGGCGAGGGCGAAAACGCTGTGCCACCCACCGCACTGTTCGCCGCGGGGTATTTAATAGTCTGGGGTGGCTTTAGCCTGATCGCCGTGTCGCTCCAATGGGGATTGGATAAATTGGCTCTTCTTAACCCGATGATGGCGAGCGCCAGCGTCCCGTTCGGTGGAGCTTTGTTGATCGCTACCGGTGCCTACCAAATGACCCCCCTCAAACACGCGTGTTTACGCCACTGCCGATCTCCCATCCAATTTCTTGGGCGTCACTGGCAACCGGGAGCGGCTGGCGCTATGCGCATGGGCATCGAGCACGGACTGTATTGTCTTGGATGCTGTTGGGTACTGATGACTTTACTGTTTTATGGCGGGGTCATGAATCTCGTCTGGATCGCCGGTATTGCCTTGTACGTCTTGGTCGAGAAATTGCTGCCAGCCGGCCACAAGATTGGACGATTAATCGGCGTCGTTCTGATTCTGTGGGGCACGGGTTTGCTGATTCGGTTTCTCGCCTGAGGAACAGTTGTCACAGTGCTCTGTTCAACGAACGCCGCGCAGCGATTACTTCCTGCCAGTTTCCGGTTCGGCGGAGCACTGGCGAAAACGACTCAAAACCGCCTCGAAACGGCAAACTTCCGTCGACGCGAATCACTGATTCCACGTCACAGGGAACCAGCCGTTCTGCGCCATCAAACGCGTCAACGTCCGGTCCATCCCAGATGATTTCCGCCCGACCCGTGAGGTAGAGAAGATCGCCAGAATAGAAATCGGGAAACAGAAGCCCCACCCTTGGATTTAGTACGATATTGCCCAAGGTGTAGAAGTGCTTGTTGCCAGCAAAATCTGGGAAAATTAGACGGGTGGTATCCTCCACCAAAACGAAACCCGGGTTACCGCCTCGGTGAGAAACGTCTACGCCCTGAACAAAATCGTTCCTGTCCTCCGAGTAAACCGAGGCGATGAAAAAGCTGTCGGCCCGACCGATCATGGCCCGGGAATCATGGTCGAGGCGTTCGCTGCGGTGGACTGGCCGGACCCTGCCGGGGTCATCGACTGCGGGCAACATGGTGATCGCGCGGGTCTGAATGTATTGGGGGCAATTGCCGAAGCTTTGTTGCACCGAAATTTCGAAGCCGTGTTCGTCTGCGGCGCTCACTCGGCCGTTGAGCCTGTTGCGGCGTCGTGTGGACAGTTCGATTCCGAGTAAGCCGATGTCGTGTCCGATGTCCCAATTTTGGCCCAAGGGGTCAGCATAAAGCGGTTGGGTATCAACGATCAGCCGGCGCGGGTCCGGCGAATGGGCAAATCCCGGTCGACCAGCCAAAATCGACGCCCACGGGCGGCCCGCATGATCGACCGAGCCAGCGACAAGAAACGGTAGCTGGGCGTAAAACGCGCGGTGCTGTTCGGGAAGGTAATCGCGGACAACGCGGCGGCCGACGCCTTCAACCAGGTTGCGCACACCGAGTCTTTGTTGAATCTCCATCTCGCCTCGATGAAAGGGAGAATAATCGTGAGTCCATCCACCGTCGGGCATGAGCGGTCTCCATTCCTACGGAGATGGCATGAATGAGGTGTGA
>JAAXGF010000268.1 GCA_012267605.1 Alphaproteobacteria bacterium
AATACTTTCACAGTCTCAATCGCGCTGATGTATGCCGATCGAGTTTCGCGAGTAATCCTTGCGCCTATTTTTTTGTGATCCGAGAACATCAATGCTGGACCGAACGAGTAAACGAGTTATTAAACATAGATACGCCTACATACTGTAGGTTACAGCCGTCTGAGCCCCTATATATTGTCTTGCTTATGATGTGTTCAGTTCGAATAGCTGCCAATATTTTGTGTCCCTGATCGCTGGCCTATGCCTAGAGTCGGAAAAATTGCCTCGACGGTGATAAAAGCCGCTTTCGCTCAATGGGTCGTAAAACGCAATTCGCACAGTCCCGACCATCCGGCCGATCTCACAGAAATTGGTCTAGTTTCGTTTTAATCGTGGCGCTAATTGCGAGCCGGCCGTTCCGCTGTGACTATGGCAGAGCCATATAAAGTCAGATTTCGCGATCGAATGGTCTCGAATCCGTTTGCATCGAGCGCAGACAAGAGTTCGTCACGCCACCGGGGACGCTCGATGAGGTCGGGCAAACCGTAAAAGATCTCCCGCCAGGCGGGATACAGAGGCGTGCCGAAAAGTTGCAACAGCTTGAAATAAACCCGCCAAATTCCCACGAGAATGGCGTTGGGCGGGTAGGTAAAATCATGCATCAACAAGAGCCCACCTTCGGTCAACATGTTCTTGGTATTGCGCGTGAGCAGAGGTAAATCGGCGTACTTCGCGAGGTAAGAGGACACGACACAGTCAAAGTTTTGTTCGGAGGCGTAGTCCTCGGCGCGGGAAAGCACGAACTCGACGTTCTTCAAGCCAAGAGACTCCGCCTTGGCGCGCGCGATCTGTAGATATTCGTCGCGAAGCTCAACCCCGACAACCTGACAGTGCGGAAAGCGACGGGCGATGGCGAACGTCAAAATTCCGGTGCCGCAAGCGAGATCGAGAACCCGATTGGGCTCGGTCGGAATGGCACCGATGATTGTCCGTTTCCACCAATGGTCGATACCTAAGGTTGCCACATTGACAATGAAATCATAGGTTGGTCCGGTACCGGAAAAGAAGTCGTGAACGAGCGCAAGTTTGCTCGCGACATCTTCCGCGTTTTTTGCCTTTGAATTCAAAACCTTGGCTCTCGCGAGATTAAATTCCACGCACAATCTTTGTCGCCCATCGACTCAAGTAGAGAAGCCTATGAAGCCACCCGAAAATTGTCAAGTCCATGGCCCCTCGCGTCGACCAAAAAACGATTTTACATCAATAAGTTACGACTGTCCCGAGACACCGGTCGGCACGGTAATTTCTTAAACCGTCCGCTCAATTCAAACGACCCCTGAAGTCGCATCTTTCCGCCTGTCCACCCCTCGTATAGGGTCCCGCGCTGATGACGTCGTTTCCATCCGATTCCGCCGCGCCGCATCCGCAGATGTCGATGCGCGATCACATTGCGCGCACCCTTCGCCTTGCATTTCCCGTCATGCTCGCGCGCGCCGGGATTCTAATCATGATCGCGGTCGATACGGCGATGGTTGGGCACTATGCCGCTGACGATCTGGCCCATTATGGCCTCGGTCTCGCACCCCAGGTAGTGATGATCATGACGGGGGTCGGCTTACTGCTGGGCACCATGGTTCTCACCGCCCAGGCGGACGGTGCCGGTAATGCGCAAGCTTGCGGTGGGATTTGGCGTCTCGGATTGGTGAAGGGCGCGATCTATGGCGTGATCATCATTTTCGTATGCCAGGCCGGCGGCCGATTTTACGCCGTGTTGGGCCAGTCGGCGGACCTGGCAGTGGGTGGGGGCGAGGTGATGGCCATGTTGGGTTGGGGAATTCCCGCCCTTTTCATGCACGCCGCGACCAACTTCTTTCTCGAGGGGATCCACCGGCCGGTCCCCGGTATGGTGGTCATGCTGGGTGCCAATCTCATCAACCTCTTGCTGAACTGGATATTCATTTTCGGCCACTTCGGCGGACCGGAACTCGGCGCCGAGGGCGCCGCGCTCGCCACGACGATCGTGCGCTGGCTCATGTTCCTAGTCCTCGCAATCTATGTGTTATGCATGAAAGATCACGCGCGATTTGGATTGCGCGGACCAATCGCCGAAAAGGCGATTCTCGCCATTCGCCTGCTCAGGATTGGCGCGCCGCTAGCAGTGATCCACGGTATCGAAGCGAGCGCCTTCGCGACGCTGACCGTCCTTGCCGGTTTTCTTGGCACAATTCCGCTCGGTGGATTTCAAGTAGCCATGAACCTTGTGGCCATCGTCTTCATGTGCGCCCTCGGCTTTTCGACCGCGGCGAGCGTCCGCGTGGGCAACGCCGTGGGTCGCCGAGATCCATCCGGCGCACAGCGCGCGGGTTGGACCGCTACCGGGCTGGGGGTTCTCGTCATGGCGGTGTTTGGAGCCGTATTCCTTCTTTTCGCAAACGAACTGGCCGCGATCTATACAGATGATCCGTTGGTAAGGCGGGTTGCCGCCCCGACCATCGTGGTGGCCTCGCTGGTACTCATTGTGGACGGCGCCCAAGGGGTATTGATTGGCGCCTTGCGGGGAGCCGCCGACACCATGGTACCGGCGTTCGCCTACCTGTTGTCGCTATGGGGGTTGTTGGTGCCGCTCGCGTACCATATGGCAGTTGATCAAGGCGGCGGTGCTCCGGCGCTGATGGTAGCGCTATCGATCGCCCTCACCGTACTGGCAGCGCTCCTCATCGCGCGCTTCACTCAGATCATGAAGCACCTTCCGGCGCCGGCGTGAGTTCCGCACCGTATTGGTGTGACCATGGTATTTTGCCCGCCCGCGCGATAAACTTGTGCCAAAATCGAAAGGTGCTAACGTGACTCATACCATCGCACTCGTCGATGATGATCAGAACATCCTTACTTCGGTATCCATGGCGCTTGAAACCGAAGGTTTTCGTGTCCGCGCGTATTCCGATGGTACTGAGGCGTTGCGTGACATTAGCGCACGGCCCGTCGATGTCACTGTGCTCGACATAAAGATGCCGCGCATGGACGGCATGGAATTGCTCACCCGTCTGCGGCGGCAATCGAGCGTACCGATCATATTTCTTACCTCGAAGGACGAGGAACTCGACGAAATTTTGGGGCTCAAAATGGGCGCCGACGACTATATCACCAAACCATTTTCCCAACGCCTCCTGATCGAGCGGATTCGCACGCTAATCCGCCGTGAGGAACTCTCCCGCGAAAGAGACAGCCCCACCGCACGCGGCGAAAAAATGATGCGCGGCGAACTCGTGCTTGATCCTGACCGACATCTCTGCACTTGGCGCGGGAAGCCGGTCGAACTAACTGTAACCGAATTTCTCATCCTAAAATCACTGGTGCACCGGCCAGGACACGTTCGCAGCCGAAACCAACTGATGGATGCCGCCTACGATGACAACGTTTACGTCGATGACCGCACGATAGACAGCCATATCAAGCGCATGCGTAAGAAATTCAAACGGGTCGACAGCGAATTCTCCCAGATCGAGACCTTGTATGGTGTCGGTTATCGCTATAACGAAACATAAGCCTCTTCCGAATCATGAACCCCTGACGGTACATGACTCATTCGCAAACCTTGGCGATGGTGGCTCAACAACCCCTTGATTCAGCACCCCGGCCGGCGGCGAAACCGCGGAAACGGCGAAACCCATCGCCACTCATTACCCGCATTCTGGCTGCGAATCTTGTGGCCTTGGCGATCGTTGTCGGCGGCGTACTTTATCTCGGAGATTTCGGCCGTGGACTGTTGGATGCAAAGGCGGCGGCCTTGCGAACTCAAGGGGAAATCATCGCCGGCGCGCTGGGGGAAACTGTCGTAACCCATACCTTGGGCGAAGCACCGTCGATCGACACCGAAGGGGCGTGGCAGATGGTTCGCCGCCTGGTCGCACCTATCAAGACGCGTGCGAGACTATTCGACGCCCATGGGACATTGGTTGCGGACAGCTGGCGGTTGCTTAGTGTCGGGGGGATCGTCGAAACTGAAGAATTGGCGCCACCTTCCGACGGATCCATTCGCGAAGCTGCGGAGAACTTGCTGCGGACAGCGGATTGGGGTGTATTTGGATGGGTTCCCGTTGAGCCAGCGACGACGGGAACATCAGATCGGGCCCGAGACTATCGCGAGGCCATGGAGGCCTTGGCCGGAGAATCGGCAAGCGCTCTTCGCGACGGCGGCGACCTTGGACTCATCCTCAGCGTCGCGGTGCCCGTGCAACGCTTCAAACAGGTCCAAGGCGCGCTCATGCTGTCAACAACGTTAGAGGACGTTGTGGCGCGTGTTGCCGAAGTACGTTACCGCATTCTGCTGCTGTCCCTCTTGGCGCTCGCTGCTACTGTGCTCCTTTCGGTGTTTCTCGCCGGGACCATCGCCCGACCTGTGCGACGCCTGGCCGCTGCGGCGGACGCGGTACGTCATCGAATCGACCGGGCCGTGACAATTCCGGATTTTTCCGCGCGGGGCGACGAGATCGGCGATCTGTCCCGCTCGTTGAGCGACATGACGGATACCCTATGGTCGCGAATGGACGCGATCAAAAACTTCGCGGCGGACGTCAGCCATGAAATCAAGAATCCCTTGTCTTCGTTGCGCAGCGCGGTCGAAACCGCTGCCAGGGTTAAGGACCCAGAGCAACAGAAGCAGTTGATGTCCATCATTCTTGAGGACGTACAAAGATTGGATCGCCTGATCAGCGACATCGCGGGGGCCTCTCGTCTTGACGCGGAACTCTCCCGCGCGGAGAGCACGCCGGTTCAAATCGCCAGGATGCTGTCGGCGCTGGTGGAGATTTACCTGACCATGGGAAATCAGTCCCATAAATCGCTGGTCTTGGACATTCCGGAAGGTGACGATCTCGTGGTGCGCGGGGTTGAACACCGCTTGGTCCAAGTGTTTCAAAATCTTATCGACAACGCGCGATCGTTCAGCCCACCCGACGGGGTCGTCCGTGTCTCGGCCCAGCGGCGGGCCAATTGGGTCGAGGTCGCCGTTGAGGACGACGGGCCTGGCCTACCGGCGGGCAAGCTCTCTGCGGTGTTCGACCGTTTCTACAGCGAGCGTCCGGCAGGCGAAAAATTCGGCACCCACTCAGGATTGGGTCTCAGCATCTCAAAGCAAATCGTCGAAGCCCATGGCGGCCAGATTATCGCAGAAAATCGTGGACCGGACGGGGGCAATCCCAAAGGCGCCCGCTTTATCGTTCGATTGCCTTGCTGACCGACGTAGGATCGTGATGCGTTTCTTCGTTCTACTCGGTGCCGTCTTCGCCGCCACGGCCGCTTGGGCGGATGCACCAAAATTTGATATTCCGGTGAGCTGCGTGCTGGGCCAGGAATGCGCGATTCAACAATTCTTCGATCATGATCCGGGGCCCGGCTACCGGGATTACGCCTGCGGGTCACTGGCCTATGACGGTCACACGGGCACTGATTTTCGGGTGCCCGATCTGCCCGCCATGCGGCGGGGGGTGGCAGTAGTCGCGGCCGCTCCGGGCAGAGTAAGAAATACCCGTGATGGCATGCGGGACATCGACGTCCGTGACATCGATGTCGCCGACTTAGCAGGTCGTGACGCCGGAAACGCGGTCGTCATTGTGCATGACGACGGTTGGGAAACCCAATACAGCCACCTTCGCCTTGGCAGCGTGGCGGTGGAGTCGGGAGACAACGTGGTTACCGGACAACCGCTGGGCGATATCGGCATGTCGGGTAACACCGCCTTTCCTCACCTCGAATTCACGGTCCGTCACAATGGTGACGCCATCGATCCCTTCGTCGGTTCGGGAAGGCACGAGGGGTGCGGTGCCGGTCCGAATGCTTTGTGGTCGGACGCGGCCCTCGCCGAGCTCAAATACGTTTCTTCGGGTATTCTGGGTGCGGGATTCGCCAGCGCTGTACCCGACTGGAAACGAGCACGGGACGGCTCCGCTTTCCGCGAGAAGACCCTGCGAACCGACGCGCCGGTCATGACGTTTTGGGTCAGTATTTACGGTACACGATCTGGTGATAAGACGTCGCTCACGTTGCTGGCGCCGGATGGCGCGGTAGTCGCCCAAGACGTCTCGCCGGTCGAACGCAACAAAGCGATTTGGTTTGTCTACATTGGCCGAAAATATCGCGCCCCGGGGTGGGCGCCGGGCGTATATCAGGGAGAATTCGCACTACGACGCGTCGTCGACGGTGAGGAGACTCCCATTTTGAAAACTGTGCGCAAGCTAGCAGTCCGATAAACGCAGGCAAACTACTGAACCCAATTTCGCACAAAGGTAGTAGCCTCAAAGGCGCCGCGGCCCACCTGCTGGGATTACTCGAAAGGACAAAAATTTTCGGTTGGGGCGGCGGGTTGCGTTGGGATGCGTGGCCCACCGAGAAAAAAGGAGGAACATTCCTTCAACCCCGGTTATGTTGCCCAGCCGTAACTTGAACGGTGGGGGGAGAAAACGACAACCACCTCGGACAAGTTTCGCTGCGCGGTTACCTCGCCACCGACGGGTCTCGGTCGAGGTCTCGCGGTCTAGACGTTATGTCAAACGTAACTGCCCAGGTCTGA
>JAAXGF010000276.1 GCA_012267605.1 Alphaproteobacteria bacterium
GAGGCACCTGGGCAGTTACGATAAGGCTATAAACCGAGCATGGAGCCATCTGGCGTCAAACAACTATCTGGTTCAGTGCGGTGCCCAACGGAGCCCGGATGAAGAAACTCTGAAGGCGCGCAGCGGGAAACTCGGAAAGGCCTTTGACAAGATCGAAGCGCAGATTGGCGATACGCCGTTCTTTTCTGGAAAGACCATCGGTATGGTCGACATAGCTAGGCTGCCGCTACTGCACCGCGCCGACATCATTGCACGCCGATCGTGTTATGATTTTGTCGGAGATCACCCAAAGCTGAAGAGGTGGCAAAAACAGCTGTTGAAAACGGGTCTTGCGAAAACATCTGCTGCTCCCGACTTCGAGGATGTCTTCTCAGCGTTTTATCTGTCGGACCAAACCTTTCTTGGTCGAGGTTGCGCCGTAGAAGACTGTTCTTTTGGTAAAACATGCGCAACCGATGCATGCTGTTAGGATCACTTACTGGGTTGCTTTCGCGAGCTTCATGCTTGCTGCCTGCGAAGAGACGGAACAGCCTTCGCCCGGTGTTTTACCAAACTCGTTGATAATGACCGAGATGCGCGAGGGAGCGGCCGGCTTCACTGGCACGCGCTGGATCATCGAACCTGGCGGAACCTGGCATCGCCAAACCATGGTCAATGAAAGCACGACATCGGAGGTTGCGGTCGGTCAGTTCGAGCGCCACGGGTTGAGCTGCGTGGTTCGTGTATTGAAGTCCCGGGACTTCGCCGGAATTCCGCCTGAAATCGATCTGGCGCCACCGATTGACCGGCACGTGCATATTCTTGAAATGGGAGAGCATTCGGCATGGTTGGCGCTTGCGCCGTTGCAGGAACTTTCCGATACGCGGGCGCGGTTCGTCGAAGAGCATCACATTGCCCGATTTATCGACATCATTCGCGCGGTGCGCGCCGCACTCGCCAACGATCCCTGTCCGCTAGACAAAACCGAGAGGCAATAGAATTTTCCTCCTTGTCTCTTTCTTGGCATCCCTTTGAGATGGCGGCGATCAACGAATCAGCCTTGGAAACTCGTACCGTAATTGTCGTTACGCCGATCACTTGCGCTGGCGTGTTACTTGCGCTGTTTTAGGACCATTATCCAACGGACTTCCAAGGCCCATCACCGCGCCCTTCGGACGTCCGAAGGCTCAAGAAGAAAGCTCAAGGTGCGAGCGTCCGGGCAAGACGAAATCCGACGTCGTGATATCGGCTCGACGTCTTCATCCTGAAGCGATTGGCAGAACGGAGTGCCCCCGGATCGTTGAACCACGAACCGCCACGAACACCGCGCCGATTGCAATCGCCAGCGATCCAAGCCGAGCCGTCGGTGGGAGCATCGCCATAGGACTTGTTCGCGCAATCTTCCAGCCACTCCCAGACGTTGCCGTGAATGTCGTGGAGTCCGAAGCTATTGGGGTCGAAGCTTCCAACCGGGACGGTCTGCGCGCGAAATTCACCTTTTGAGCTGCCACCGTACGTATAGTTGCCGTTGAAATTGGCCTGCGAGGTCGTGATTTGATCGCCCGTGTGAAACTGTGTCGACGTCCCGGCTCGCGCTGCGTATTCCCACTCCGCCTCGCTTAGCAATCGGTAGTCCTCGCCGGTCTTGCTGCTCAGCCAGCTCACATATTCTTTGGCGTCGTCCCAGCTCACATTGATTACGGGCCGCCGCCCGCGGCCCCAGCCTTCGTCTTCCGGCAGATGGGAACAGCCGCCATCCGAAACACAGGCGTCCCACTCGGCGAACGTCACCTCGTACTTGGCCATCGCAAATGGCCGCGAAAATTCCACGCCGTGCTGGGGTTTCTCAAATGATAGCGGGGAGACCTCGCGTGCCGGCGAGCCCATCATGAAGCTTCCGGCTGGAATCACTACCATCACCGGACAGTCGTCGCAGTCCTTAAACGAATCACCGGCGGCCAATTTTTGCGTATCTGCTGCCGCCGCGTCGAACGCCACCATGCATGCTGTGGCGAGCGCGATGGCCATGCCAAGAGATTTCATCGGATGCGTCACCAGTGTCTCCAAAAAATACCGTCGGTCGGGGGACACCATACGCAATTGACCTGGTGGTGTCGCCCTAGGAGATAATAGGGATCGTGAACTGTGTCCCCGAACCAAAGCTTGGCCCTGATTGCCACGCTGACTCATTGGAATCAAGCGGTCGCAAGTCGCCGAACTATCCGCTCTTGAGAGCAGAGCGGTCGCGCATTGTTAAGGCTGGGTTCTTCTGGTCCTAGCCAAGCGGGGACATTGCCAATCCGCCGAGCAATGTTCGCAAATTCACTTACGTATATTTCCGGCCGGTTTCGTACGGACTTCAAAACGGACTTTGATAGATGGACATCTACAGTTGAGATAAGCCCCCTGATTTCACAAACCGGAGTTCTATCTGTGTCCGTTACAAAATGCGTCGCATTGATCGAAGATGATGAGCTATTAAGGCGCGCTTTCGTGAATTTACTCGAGATACTAGGCCATCGCGTTATTGCCGGCACATCCTCGGCTAACGTACTGGCAGACATCGAAGTAGCCGTTTTAGAACCGCATCTGGTAATCGCAGATTACCGGTTACAGGGTGGAGAAAGCGGTATCGAGGCCATAGCAACGGTTTCTGAGGGCGTCGGGAAAAAGGTTCCAGGGATTGTCATTACGGGTGACACCCGAGAAGGCTTACAAAGGAAAATCGAGGAGTCCGGGTTCGAGATAATTCACAAGCCAGCTCGCCTGAGCGAGATCAAATTTTTGCTGGGTCGCCTTATACCGAAACATTGAAATTTCCTCGCGCACTCCCTTGAAGTTGATCGGGTATTGGAGCGTCTGCTGTCGCCTCCTTTTTGAACGTCAATCCAGGGCACATAGGACGTGCATTTTTGCCAGGAGCAGACGTTCGGAACACCAGTCCTGATTATAAAATATTCAATGGACCGACCGGTCTGGAAATACCTGTTCGGGAACTGACATAGTTTTCTTGAAATCCAACCACCACAACTAGGTGGCGATTTAAACATTAGTTTTTTCTTGCATTAGTGTTGCATGATATTTACAATGTTTGATTGTGTATCGATAGGCGCTATATTTCATATTTGGTGTTTGCTTATCACGCGTTTCTTGTTATGCGAGAGCGAATAGTTAGAAATATGTATCAATATAGTTGCATATTGGTATTTACAAAGGCTCGGAACTCATAAGGAGTACGTCGGTGACGAAAGCTTGGTTTTGCAACGATTGGGGTAAGCATTGACCAGACAAACGAGCGGTCAGTGCTGCTTTCGCCAATGTTCCTTGTGATCTAGGAAGACCTGGACGCGAGAATTTTCTGAACCTGAGAAAGGAGGCTTCGAACTTCGCCAGATAATCGCCGATCGATTAGACGCTGCCAATAATTCTGGCCAAAAACCCAAAAATTTTCCTGTTGGCGAGAGCTTACAAAGGGAATGGAGGGAGGGGAATGGTTGGAAAAGAGGTACTACCGAGATGGCGAACGTCTTACTAATGGACGCCGATAGAGTGCTCTGTCGGTATGTAAAATCGATACTTGTGGATGCGGGCCATAATGTATCGTTAGCATTTGATGGTGTGGACGGTATTGCAACCTTTAAATGCCGTCACTTTGACGTTGTTATCGTCGAGCTATTTATGCCAGAGAAAGAGGGAATTGAAACAATTCGCGAGCTGAAACAACTGGATCGGGAGGTCCCGATTATAGCTGTCACCGCTGGCACATACTCATGTTGTCCATTTCATTACCTCAGAGTTGCTAAAAAGCTCGGTGCACAAGAAACTTTGCGAAAGCCATTTGACCCCGGCGAGCTGCAATCCCTAGTCGCAGCGTGCTTGAATTAATCTGGCATAATTTCAAATTTCGAATCAGTTTTGCCATCGACCTCCCACTAAGTCCGAATCGGGACAATCCCGACCGAAATTCGGCGTCGGTGATATCAACCGGCCAAATATTCATGTTAGCTGTTAACTTTCAATGTAACTGCCCAGGTGCCTCAA
>JAAXGF010000151.1 GCA_012267605.1 Alphaproteobacteria bacterium
GCATAGTTGCGCAGAAACCAACCGGATCATGTGGGATGCTCACTTGGATTACCCACCATCATTAGCTTTGATGGCGTGTGAACGCCAACAATTCTCGCCAAAAAATCTGAAAATCGTGTGCCAGTTTTGACCCCACCCATAAACGGCTATGCGGTGGTGCTTGCAGCAATGGCTGCCACGCCCCCACAGCCCAGGCAGGGAAAGTCCTACCGGCGAGTTCGGTGTACCATCCAGGTGTTGCCTGGTAGGTGCCATCGCTTGTTTGGCAGTCGCCGATGCCGTCGGGCTTATTTGAGAATTTGGTCCCGCTGGCATTTGGCTTGATTTATCGGCAAACTAATTACCGACACATGGGACCCATATGTGGGCAGATTCGGCCCGAATATTTTTTGAACGCGAACTGGTACTTGCGTGTTCCTGAAAGGATGCACGCATAAGAGGTCCAGAGCTCGTTGACTCGGCATCGATGGCCTTCGGAATAGGATAGGTCATGGCTTGCACGGAGTGTCCCGAGATGGTGAAGGTCCTCTGTTACGCGGTGATCCTTGCCGGGCTTATCGGCGCTACGCCGGGGCGCGCAGATACAGATTGGGAGGCGGAATTCCCAAGCGAATGGTGGAAGGCTCCGCCGACCGACGAGGAAGTACTCGAAACGCTCGAACTGATCCGGGTCGGTCTGGCGGTAACCAACTCACCCATCATGCGCCAAATTGCTTGCCGTGTCGGCTACCAGCCGTTCAGCAAGGACGCACTTCTAAAAGCTCTCAAAGTCTCCGAGAAGGAGTTAGACAAGGTGCTCAGAAAAATGCGAGACATGAAACTTGTTCGAATGAGGCGGGGACTGGTCCTGCCGTATGGCGATTATTCCGCCGAACTTCTGCGCCGCTGGTCAAGCATTTCGTGTGTCGGAGATGACGAATGCGGTGTGGCCAAGTAAGAGGAATCAAGTAGGGGAGACGACGTCACGTTGGACTGACGCCTTAGGTATGACTGCGATAATTCTGGAAATTTCGGGCAAAAGGAATCTCACTGTTCAAGCTTCTGTTTCGGTCATGGTGGGAACCTGGCGCGGGCAGCTCGATGTAGGAAAATTGGAGTCCGCTGACACTTTGGCTCCTTGGTGTCTGAGCGAACAGGAAAGTGCAAATGGTGAGATTCGAGGCGGTTGGCGAAGGAACGAAACTGCGGTGGAGTCTGCTCTATCCAGTCGCTCTGATCGTTCTGACGAGTGTCGCGCTGCTGCTAACTTACGTCTACTACAGTCTTCGCTCTCAAGATGAATTAACTGTCATGGTGTCCGAGCGATTCGCTCGGGGCGTTTTGCGCGCGGAGGAAGCTGCACTCACCCATTTGGTTCGGGACTATGCCTGGTGGGACCAGACTGTCGAAAAAATACTTGTTGAACTCGATCCGAGCTGGGCAGCAGACAATATCGGTGCCTATTTAAGTGAAAACTTCGGAACCTCCGCGACGCTCGTTTTGAACCCGAACAACGAAACGATTTACGCTTCCGTTGACAATGATCGGCGGCCAGATTTCAGTTTGGATAGCTTTGACCGGGATATATCACACCTCTTGGGTCGGGTCCGCGCTTCCGTGACCGAGGACGGGCCGGCGGCTCTAACAACGCTCGCGAAAGTTGGCGCCGACATTCATCTTGTGGCCGCCTGCGTCATCACCAACGAATACTTTAGTCGGCCGACCATACCCCAAGGCCCTTTCGCGATCCTAATTCTAACCCGGCGGTTGGACTCGGCGTATGTGGAGCGGCTTGGCAAGGACTATGGATTTCCAGGTATGTCGCTGACGAGTGGCGAGGTCGAGAAAACCGGGGCTTCGGTGCCGCTCCTCGGACACGATGGCGCTGAGTTGGCCCGGATTTCCTGGCACCCCACGTTGCCAGGGTCACAGCTCTTGCAGGAAATCTTGCCAATCGTCGCTGCCAGTTTCCTGGTCATGGGCACCTTTGCTGCCATTCTCATCTTTCGTACTCAAAGGGTTGCTGACGAGGTCGAGCGAGTCGCTCGGGATTTAGCACGACAGAATGAAGCGTTGCGAAAGGCAGACGCTGATATGCGGCGGGCCAAGGAATTGGCGGAACGGTCAAGCGCGGCAAAGACGCGTTTCTTGGCGGCGGCCAGCCACGACATGCGCCAACCCATACAAGCGCTGTAACTATTTCACACTGCGCTGATCGATCTGCGAGACAGCGAGCAGCAGGCAGAGGTATTGGCTGAAATGGGTCGCGCGCTCGCCTCGATGAGCGATCTGTTGAATTCGTTGCTGAGCATCAGCAAATTGGACGCCGGGGTGATTGCGCCGGCACCGGTCGACTTTCCCCTGCAAAGCCTATTTCTCCGCATGAAATCGGAGTTCGGCGTTCAGGCTGAGGCAGCGGGCATTGTCTTTCGAATCGTCGATTGTTCTGCCCAAGTTCGCAGCGATCCCTCGTTACTTGAAATTATAATCCGAAATTTTCTTGCCAACGCCCTCGGCTCTAAGTCTTGCCGAAAGATTGTTCTTGGTTGTCGGCTTCGCCGCGGCGCATTGAGCCTGGAGGTTTGGGATAATGGTAGCGGCATCGCTGAGGACGAAATGGCCGAAATATTCGAAGAATTTTATCAGGTGAAAAATTCGGACGACGGACGTGGCGGGGGGTTCGGTCTCGGTCTGGCAATCGCAGAACGTATGGCCCGCCTGCTGGACCATCCCATAGGCGCGAATTCTATCTTGGAGAAAGGATCCAAATTTTTCGTGGAGGTGCCCATGAGCACGGCCATTCCTGCGTCCGATCAAACATTCACCAGGAATGATGGTCCGGTCGACGAACTGACTGGCGCCACAGTTGTCGTGGTTGAGACAACGAGCTTGTGCTCAAGAGTTTGGTGCTACTGCTGGAAGGTTGGGGGTTGAAGGTGATTAAGTCGACGACGACAAATTCTGTTCAGCAACAGCTTGCTGAAGATGGGAACGACGCCGATCTCGTAATCGCTGACTACCGCCTCGCTGGAGACGATACCGGTTTAGAGGCAATCCGTCGTGTCAAGGACGCCGTCGCTCGCGAGATCCCCGGGATTCTACTAACCGGCGACACGGCCCCGGAAATCTTACGCGACATGGAGAGCACTGGTTACCATGTTATGCACAAACCGATTCAGGCAACTGAGCTTCACCACCTGCTGCGTTACCTTCTGCGAAAATCGTCGACAACTGATATGAAAGATACGAGAAATTAAGGCTGTTTCAGTACGCGGCTATTAGGTCTTGCATTTACCGAAGCAGCTTTCGACCAATTGACGGAATGCCGCTGCACGGTGGCTGATGGCGTGTTTCTTTGCCGGCTCCATTTCGCCGAAAGTAAGTTCGCAACCGTCGGGCACGAATATCGGATCGTAGCCGAACCCACGATCACCGCGCGGCGGAAACACAAGGTGACCGCGCACCTCGCCAATGAATGTTTCGCAATCGTCGGAATTGTGCTCCTGGTCTGGTTTGCTTGCTTGTCCGGTCTGATCCCTTGGCCGGCACAACGCCAACGCTGCGACAAAACGGGCTCGTCGATCTGCGAATCCGCTAATTTCGGCTTCAATCCGGCGCATCGCCGCGGTGAAGTCCCGTTTTGGACCCGCCCAACGAGCCGAATAGATGCCGGGTGCATTGCCGATAGCGCGGACTTCGATTCCAGAGTCGTCGGCCAAGGCTGCCAATCCACAAGCGCGCGATGCCGAACGTGCCTTGAGTTCCGCATTTGCGGCGAAGGTCGCCCCCGTTTCTTCGGGTTCTGGTAAATTGAGCTCCGATGCGCCGAGCACCCGAATATCGAATGAATCGAGGAGTGCGCGAAACTCGCGTAATTTTCCTGAATTGTGCGTGGCAACCACTAAGCGGTCACCTTTCGCGAGATGAATCACGCGGTTTTCGGTGTCAGTTGTAATGCTTGACGTTGCCACGTGGACAATTCCGCGATGCCCTTTGCCGCCAGCTCGTAGAGGGTCGAAAATTGTGCCCTGCTGAAGGGCGACTTTTCGGCTGTACACTGAATTTCAACAATTTGGCCGCCTCCGGTCAGGATGAAATTGCCATCCGCTTCTGCGTTCGAGTCTTCCTCGTAGTCGAGATCACAAACGGGTTCGCCTTCGACGATACCGCAAGAAACTGCGGCAATGCTCTCCTGCAATGGCAGCGTACTGATGGTTCCGTTTGCCACCAAGCCCGATAACGCAGCATGAAGAGCGACGTAGGCGCCTGTGATCGCGACCGTACGAGTTCCACCGTCCGCCAAGAGCACATCGCAATCGATGCGGACCTGGCGCTCTCCCAAGGCCGCGAGATCTGTGATCGAGCGGAGGCTGCGACCGATCAAGCGTTGGATTTCCTGGGTACGGCCCGATTGTTTCCCGCGAGCCGCTTCGCGGGCGGTGCGAGTATGGGTTGACCGTGGTAGCATCCCGTATTCGGCCGTAACCCACCCCTGCCCGCGATCGCGTAAGAATGGTGGCACGCGATCCTCAACTGTCGCCGTGCACAGGACATGAGTGTCCCCGAAGCACGCGAGGCAGGAGCCTTCCGCATGTTTGGCGAAGCCGGCTTCGAGACGAATCGGTCGGAGAGCGTTGGGCGCACGACCGGAGGGACGCATGGGTTAAGCTACCTCGCGGTGCGGCCAGCGTAAAGGCCTGGCGACGCAACTGGTTGGATGTGCGCAGCCGGACTTTTAGAATACGAGTGCTATGGGAAGGCGAGCGACGTTGACGTCCCCTGGCACGCTTATTAGATTTTCCTAATCAGATGTTCGACAAGCGATTGCGAAAAAGACGAACGGAATTCATGGCGGTAAAATGGTCGTTTTAAGTGAACTAAACGAGCGGTCACGCGAGGTATTTCGACATATTGTCGAAGCATTCGTATCGACCGGTGAGCCGATCGGATCGCGTACCGTCTCTCGGCGGCTGACCGCACCGCTTTCGCCGGCCACGATTCGCAACGTTATGGCCGACTTGGAAGAGGCGGGTCTGCTCTATTCGCCGCATACGTCGGCCGGGAGGCTGCCGACCGAGACGGGCCTGCGTCTATTTGTCGATGGATTGCTGGAAATCGGCAACCTAACCGCCGACGAGCGCGCGACAATTGCCAACGACTGCGCTAAGGCGGGACAAAATCTGGATGAGTTGCTTAGCGAAGCTTCAGGAACGCTGTCGGAACTTTCGAGCTGTGCCGGTGTGGTCCTCGCGCCGAAATACGACGCGCCTTTGAAGCACGTTGAATTCGTTTCGCTCGCGCCGGGCCGTGCAATGGTGGTTATGGTCGGCGAAACCGGCTCGGTGGAAAATCGTGTTGTCAAGGTGCCGGCCGGTATGTCGCCCGCTACGCTGACACAAGCGGCGAATTATCTCAACGCGCGGTTGACCGGGCATACCTTGGAGGAAGCGTTGACGTCCATTCGGCGCGAACTTGAGGAACACCGCAGCGAACTCGACGAACTCACCAAGCGTGTGGTAGAGCTCGGTCTCGCGAGTTGGGCCGGCGGTGACGCGGGCGGCAATCTAATCGTCCGCGGCCATGCCAACCTGCTCAAGGACGTTACTGCGGTAAGTGACCTCGAACGAATTCGCAGCCTTTTTGATTTGTTGGAAACCAAGCAGGATCTGGCCCGACTGGTTGAGCTAACTCAAGGAGCCGACGGTGTGAAGATCTTCATCGGAGCAGAATCCGAACTATTCGGGCTGACCAATTGTGCCATGGTGGTCGCGCCGCTCGCCGGTGGACAAACAAATTTCGTCGGCGCGATCGGTGTTATTGGTCCGACGCGTTTGAATTACGCGCGCATCATACCGATGGTCGATTACACTGCCGAGGTGGTCAGCCGTCTCTTGGGATATCCTCGGGAGGTTTCCGGGAAGTACGGCACATGAACGAACAAGATAGCGGAAAAGAGCCGAAGTCGACGGTTGAAAACCCACCCACCGATGGGACATTGGCCAGGGACGAATCCGATGACATCGCGGTCGGCGTGAACCAGACGACCGCGGTGGATGAATCGGTGGCGGCCGAACCAGTGGAGAGCGAACCGGATGCCGATGCCAAGGAACCCTGCGCGCCGAAGAGCGACAGTGGCGATCAAGTGGCGGAAGGCGATGACGAAGAAGACCCGGTCGAAAAATTGCGCGCCGAGGTGGCTGAAAGCAAGAACGAGTTGTTGCGTGCTTTGGCGGAAACCGAAAACTTGCGTAAGCGGGCGGAGCGGGAGCGGGCTGACGCCGGCAAGTACGCGATTACTGGATTTGCCCGCGAAATGCTCGCGGTCGCAGATAATCTACGCCGCGCGATTGAAAGCGTCCCCGAAGAGTTGCGCGGCGAGGCCGCTCTCGCCACCCTATTGGACGGTATCGCACTGACCGAAAAGGAGTTACTCGCCGTATTCGACCGGCACAACATTCGAAAGATCGATCCTCTGGGCGAGCAATTCGACCATAATTTTCATCAAGCGATGTTCGAGGTAGTAGCGGAGGGTTCGACGGGCACCGTGGTTAAAGTCGTGCAAACCGGATACATGATCGCCGATCGTTTGCTGCGACCTGCACTTGTCGGTGTCTCAGCCGCGCCCAAGGAGAAGGGGCCGGGTCAGCACGTTGACACCGAGGCGTGAATTGATTCAGCTTGCAGTTATCGCCAATCAAGTGTTCGCGTAGATCATCGGCGAAAATCTGTGCTCTGTTCGCCGGTTAATTTGCTCGGTGGCGATAACTCTTCGACCAAGTTGGCCTCAGGGGTTGCGGTATCCATGGGGGCACCATATATATCCGGGCGTACGCGTTACGTTAGTACCAATCTAATATTTGGCGAATTTGTTGGCGCGGGCGCGAAATCTTTGCATCCGGCCCAGGAGGATGGTTTGGCATGAGCAAGGTGATTGGAATCGATCTTGGGACGACGAACAGTTGCGTCGCCGTCATGGACGGCAAGGACGCCCGGGTCATCGAAAACGCCGAGGGTGC
>JAAXGF010000319.1 GCA_012267605.1 Alphaproteobacteria bacterium
GAGTTGCGGAAGTCGGGCTAATGTACGATCGCCCCCAACCGCTACATTGATTCGTAATTCGGGCCGCCGCTACCCTCCGGGGGGGTCCAACGGATGTTTTGTTTCGGATCCTTTATGTCGCAGGCTTTGCAGTGCAGGCAATTTTGCGCGTTGATCACCAGGCGAGGCTGGTCTGCCTGGCGGACAATTTCATAGACACCCGCCGGGCAATATCGCGTCTCCGGCGACGCGTAGACGTCGTGATTGACGCGGATCGCCTGTGCCGGATCAGTCAAGCGTAGATGGTTGGGTTGGTCCTCTTCATGCATCGTGTTCGATAAATACACCGAGGACAATTTGTCGAAGGTAAGTTGGCCATCCGCGCGGGGGCAATCAATCGGCCGGCAGCCAACCGCCGGCTTTAGTTTTTCGTGGTCGGCCTGGTGATTTAACGTCCAGGGTGCCCGGCCACGCAAAAGATATGTATCGACGGCGGCATTCGCCAAACCGCCCCATAGCCCGAAACGGAATCCCGGCCGGATATTCCGCGCCCGGTGCAGGTCGTGATAAACCCACGATCGACGCAACGCGGTTTCATAGTCGTTGAGCTCGGCAGGGCCGGCATCGCCCCCACCATCGGAAAGGGCCGCCGCCACCGCTTCGGCCGCCAGCATGCCTGATTTCATCGCCGTGTGAGTGCCCTTGATCCTAGGTACGTCGAGGAATCCTGCGGCGTCGCCGATCAATGCGCCGCCCGGAAACACGAGCTTGGGAATCGCCTGCAAACCGCCTTCCGAGAGGCAGCGCGCGCCATAGGCGATCCGTCGACCGTCGGCGAAGGTCGACCGAATCGCGGGATGGATCTTGAACCGCTGCAGTTCGTCGAACGGGCTCAGATACGGATTGCGATAATCGAGACCGACGACGAATCCCAACGAGACGAGCTCGTCGCCGTAATGGTAAAGAAACGAGCCACCGTAAGTGTGCCGGTCGAGGGGCCAACCGACCGTGTGCAGAACCAGCCCGGGCCGATGTATCCCCGGCGACACGCGCCATATCTCCTTGACCCCAAGGGCATAGGTTTGCGGAGCCGCGTCTCGAGCCAAGTCGAAACGCTCGATCAATTCGCGCGTAAGCGAACCTCGACAACCCTCGGCGATCAGCGTGTACCGTGCACAAAGATTGACTCCTGGCTGGTACGATGGCTTGGGATCGCCGTGCCGATCTATCCCCATGTCGCCCGTGGTTACGCCACGGACGATGCCACAGTCGACGATGGGAGCTATCGCGGCGAAGCCGGGGAAGATATCCACGCCGATGGCTTCCGCCTCGGTAGCCAGCCAGCGGCACACCTCGCCAAGGCTGGCGATGTAATTTCCACGGTTGCACATTGGGCGTGGCGTCGGCAGGGGGACCATTCGCGATCGTGTCAATAGGGCGAAGCGATCATCCGTCGCTTTCTGGCAGAGGGGCGTGCCGCGTTGTTTCCAGTCCGGGATGAGTTCGTCCAAGGCACGCGTGTCCAGCACCGCCCCTGAAAGAATATGGGCACCGACGGTGGCGCCCTTTTCGACCACGCATACGCTGATGTCGCGCTCGTGCTCCTGGCCCAACCGCCGCAGTCGAATTGCAGCCGCCAGCCCCGCTGGGCCGGCGCCAACGACCACCACGTCGAAAGTCATGGTTTCTCGTTCCATTACCAGGCCCATCGTCCCTCCATCGCGCGCGACAGGTCAAGCTGTCGGTAACCGTTTGAGCTGGTCCGGGCGTTTCGATGCGTGCTAACTTGACGTCCGTGGGAAACGAGTCTTCGACCATTGAGCTATTGGCGTGGCACGTCGCCTCAGGCGCCGATGAAGCCATTGCCGACAGTCCCGGAAACCGTTTCGCCGAAGAGTCGGATAGCCGGGCAACACGCGCGTCGCCAAGGCGAAAACCGGTGGCACCAGGCGGACAGCCGAGCTCAGTGAGCGCACCTGGCCGTCGCGCCACCGCGATCGCGCGTCCAACTTCGTTCACTTCCCCGGCGGCACACGACGCTGCGCGGATCGCAGCCGCTTGTGCCACGTTCGAGGATTTGGTCGCAGCTATCATGGCTTTCGACGGTTGCGCACTCAAGGAAACCGCGACCAAGACCTGCGTTTACGATGGCAATCCGGCGGCCCCCATCATGTTCATGGGGGAAGCGCCGGGCGCCGAGGAGGATCGGCGCGGATTGCCGTTCGTGGGGCGGGCGGGCCGGCTTCTCGACCAAATGCTTACGGCCATCGGCCTTGACCGAACCAGCGCATATATCTCGAACGTCTTGTTCTGGCGTCCGCCGGGAAACAGGGCACCAACGCCGGACGAAATTGCCACGTGCCTTCCCTTTGTCGAACGGCAGGTCGCGCTGATCGCGCCAAAGGTTCTGGTCCTGGTTGGCGGGATATCTGCCAAAGCGGTGTTTGGGATCAGCGACGGGATTACCCGTCAACGGGGCACATGGCGGACTTACCGGCCGCGCGGATCGGAGAAATCAATTCCGGCGACGGCGATTTTTCATCCCGCCTTCTTATTGCGAAAACCGCTTCAGAAACGGGAATCCTGGCGTGACCTTCTGGAGATCAAGCGGCGTTTGGTAGCCGGCGACTAATCGAGCGTTCAATTAACGGCGGGGCACTATGCGGTGCTATGAACCCAATCCTAAGGATCGTCTTGTCTGGTCATCCAGGACGCCGGTTGTCGGCAAGCTGTTGTCCCTCTGATAGGACATCAAGGCAGCGGCGGTCCGTGGACCAAACAGGCCGTCCACAGGACCGGGATCATAGCCCTTTGCCGCAAGCACGCGCTGCAAGCGCATGACCATGCTGAAGCCGTACTGGGCCTTCTCGTGATGGGCGGCAACCGCCTGCGAGACAGCAAAACCGCCGTTCCAGGACATCGTCGAGACGGCGAAGATTCCAAACATGATGGCAGCAGCATGCCACCGGAGATTCCATCCGGTCATCACATCCTCCCCGGATCGCGTTATTCAACGGATCGCAATTTTGGATCGCTTATCGTAGTTATGACCACTTTGAACGTCACAATACCAGCGATGCCGTACCGTCGCCACTTCTATGGGTTTCGGGAACCGTCGAAAATTTGCATGACAAAGAATTCGTCCGCCCTCAGGACAGAAGCGCTAATATTGTCAGAATAGCGGCTGCGAAAGCCGCGGCGAATCCAATTCGAGTAAACTGTTGGAGAGTATGGTCGTGGAGCAAACGGCGCGCACCGCGCGTAAATCCGTCTCTTGCGTCCGGCATCGCCAGTATGGTCACCATCAAGGCTCCGGTTACCAAGGCGAACATGATTCTTGAATCGTCCATAACGTTCATCGCGATACAAAGGTGTCGGCGCGGCAGGAACCTTCCGCCACCAAGCCATTGTAGTCAACTCGATGAAAAGTGAAATGCGGGGTCGAGTCCTTGAATTGGGAACTGATTTTCCCTTTCATCTCAAGCCGTTGGGGGCTATAAGAAGAACCATGAAGCGAATTATGCTTCGATGACACGTCGATCCGCTGTCGCCGAACGGTGTGGAAGATCGATGGGCGAGAGAATGGGAGAGTAGCGCCATACCCAAGATCATCGCCGTAGCAAATCTCAAGGGCGGTTGCGGAAAGACTACCATTGCCGTCAACTTGGCCTGCGAGTTGCTAACAAACCGAACGTCCGTCGCCATCGTTGATGCGGACGGACAGGGATCGGCGACCTATTGGGCCGAAGAGGGCGAATTGCCGGTGACGGTCGTATCCTTGCCGTTAGGTAACCGGCGTGGTGCCGACACGTGGATCAATCATGTTCTCAGTCTTAACGACGACTTGGCGATCGTCGATTGTCCTCCGCAAATCGGTGCGGCCACAGAAGCTGCCGTGGGCATCGCCGATCTAGTATTGGTTCCAGTGACTCCATCGGGAGCGGACCTGGCGGCAACTTCGGCGGCATTGGAGTTGGTGAATGGCGCGACTGAAGCTCGTACTGACGGTGGTCCTGGCTGTTTGCTCATACCGTCGAAGGTCGACGTACGAACCAATGCCGGAAGGGAAATAGAAACCGTCCTAAGGGAGTTCGACGAAGCGGTGGCGCCGGCTATCGGACAGAGGACAGCCTTCGTCGATTCGTTTGGTGCCGGTCAATGGATCGGCCAATTTTCGCCGCGCAGCAAGGCCTATTCCGATATCAAGACAATGACTCGGGTTGTCCGTCGATTCTTGCGATAGAAAGTTCGCGAAAATTTTTTACGTTTTCAGTTTCCGGTTCGCCGGGGAGTCGTGCGTGGACACAAGCCAATCCCTGACCAAAGCAATTTGACCGCTGTCCATCAGCATCGGGCAGTGACCGATCTCGGGAAAGGTGACTAGTTGCGCGCCGGGTCCGCGCCTGGTCATCTCATCGGCCGTAGCCGCAGTGAGAATGTCCGATTCTGCGCCGCGCAATAAAAGCACCGGGCACACAACCTCATCCCAGACCTCCCACAGCTCGACGTCATTGTCGGGTATCTCGCGGAATGGCTCGGCGATGGCGGGATCATAAGCCAGCATCAATTCACCCGAGGCCATGGAAAGCACGCTGTGGCTGGCCAGATGTCGCCAATGAACCTCTGCAAGCTGTCCGAATGGGGCGAGGACTTCCCGCAGGTACGCTTCCACCGCTGCCAAATCGGGGAATCGCCGATCGTCACCCACGTAACCCGCTAATCGCAAGAGGCCCCGACGCGCCACGCGGGGACCAATGTCGTTGAGGACCAAACGTCTGATCAAGTCTGGCGCTGTTGCGGCCATCATTATTCCGATCAGCCCGCCCATCGACGTTCCTACCCAGTGTAGGCGTTGTGCTCCCAAATGTTCCGCGAGTGCGTGGGCATGGGCAACGTAGGTGGCATAGCCGTAGTTTGCCGGGTTGGGTAGCCAACTGCTCTCACCCCGACCCGCGGTATCCGGGCACACCACTCTGAAGTCATTGGCCAGGGTGCGCGCGAGGAAATCAAAGTCGTGGGCATTGCGAGTCAGTCCGTGGGCGCAGACTACGACATTCGGGTTTTCCGGTTGGCCCCAATCCAAATAAGAGAGTGTCAGAGAACCTCCTTCGGTTTCGACCGTGAATGCGCGCCGAGCTGGCGCCGCAATGTCTTCTAGGGTATCGGTCAATTTGCGAACGGGGCGGAGCGGAAAAATAGAATGGTGGGTTTTCTAACCTAACGGCCAAATTCTTGGAGTTCAGTTGGCCTCATAGTTGCGGCGTATCCGATCAAGAACACCTTACCAATGATTGTTCATGCAAACCGTTACCGCATCGTCGACGCCCAGTTCGTCCACCAAGGTCGCTGCCAGGTCACCTACGCGATCCACGGTTTGCGTTTCCAAGTTTGCCATAGTCTTGATTCCTTGAGCGTACGTTGCCTCTGCTATCAGAACTGCGCTTCCGCGACGTGTCGAATGCGGCTTGGTCTCTGCGTAGTCTGGTGTGAACGTACCGGGAATAGATGTAACCAAGGTCACCATTTACGGATTTTTAATAATCGCGACCGGGTCGAACCATGCTGGCGACCGAAGCGTTGAGGTATTTCACTGCTAAAAGTGGCTAGAGGCCAAGTCGGACCAAGGTGTCGGCAATCTTGGCTAGGGCTCTGGCGCGAAAGGTCGGCGCCTTCAGGGATTTTGCGGCCATTAGTCCGCGATTGAAGGTATCGTGGGCCGCTTCGGGCTTGCCGGCGGCGTTTTGTTCTAGCGCGATTTCACAAAGCGCCCAGGCGCGGTCAAGGCCACTGCCAACAGATTCCGCCTCCGCGACAGCTTTCGCCGCGGTCTCGCCCGCGCCGCTTTCATCGCCGTGAGCGATCTGCGCCGCGGCAACCGACCACAGGGCATGGGCGCGTAGGCGCGGATCCTCCACCATTTCCACGGTTTCGAACGCGTCGGTGAATTCACCGATCTGCGCCTGAGTATGCGCCACTCGGGTCAGGGCGTAAGAGTAAGCGTAACCGAACTCGATATTTTCGGTGACCGACTGCGCTTCACTTACGGTCATGCGCGCGGCATCCCGCTTACCAGCCCGTTCTTGTGCGACGGCGACACGTCCCAGGGCGGCAACGCGGTAACGTGCGTCTTCAATGGAG
>JAAXGF010000050.1:0-791 GCA_012267605.1 Alphaproteobacteria bacterium
CACATACGGAACCAAGATGCCACGTGTTAGCCCCGATCAGGTCAGCAATAGTTTCACGCCCCTCCCTCCCCTCCCCGAACAACGCGCCATCGCCGCCTTCCTCGACCGCGAAACCGCCAAAATCGGCGCCCTCGTCGCCAAGAAGGAGCGGCTGATCGAGCTGCTCCAGGAAAAGCGCACCGCCCTCGTCAGCGACGCCGTCACCAAGGGCCTCGACCCCGACGTGCCGATGAAGGACTCCGGCGTCGAGTGGCTTGGGGAGATTCCGGCGCATTGGGAGGTGAAGCGCGTAAGTCAGATTTCTGAAATTCTCAGAGGTAAGTTCACTCACCGGCCACGGAACGACCCACTCCTATACAATGGACCTTACCCTTTCGTTCAAACAGGCGACGTGACACGTGCTCGGAAAAAGATCACAAGTTATCGGCAGACCTTGAATGAACGCGGATTAGGTGTCAGCAAGATTTTTCCTTCGGGGACGCTCGTGATGACGATCGCAGCAAATATTGGCGACGTTGCAGTTCTCGATTTCGCAGCATGTTTTCCCGACAGCGTTGTGGGATTCGTCCCTCGAAGTGGCATCGAACGCGACTTTCTTTTTTATGTATTCTTGGCTATGAAGCCTGAATTGCTTCGCGAAGCACCGGTCAATACTCAGGGTAATCTCAACATTGAACGAATCGGTTCCATAGGGAGCCCAATACCCGTGCCCAGCGAGTCCGAACAACGCGCCATCGCCGCCTTCCTCGACCGCGAAACCGCCAAAATCGACGCCCTCGTCGCCAAAGTCC
>JAAXGF010000050.1:922-1752 GCA_012267605.1 Alphaproteobacteria bacterium
GCCTTAATAATTGATAAATTTGATCGACCAGAGCCTATGAACTCAAAGAATATATCCGAACGCGCCTTTGAAGACGCCATCGAGGCCGCTCTGCTGCGCCACGGCCCGGACGGGATAGGCGGCGTTCCACCTGTCGCGAGTGAAGGCCGGATACCCTACGGCGACCAAGGAATGCAGCCCGGCGGCTATTTCAAACGCCGGTCCCAAGACTACGACCGCGCACTTTGCCTTCTGCCCAACGACGTCCTCGACTTTGTGCTGGCGACGCAGCCAAAGGAATGGGAGAGGTTGTCCCAACACTACGGCACCCAAGTCAAAGAGCGGTTCCTCAAGCGCGTGTCATCCGAAATTGAACGCCGCGGCGCGCTCGATGTCCTGCGAACTGGCCTAAAGGACATGGGCTGCACGTTCCGGCTCGCCTATTTCCGCCCGGCGAGCGGCCTCAACGAGGAGACCCGGCGGCTGTACATGGCCAATTTCTTCGCCGTTGTCCGCCAAGTCCGCTACAGCACCAAAAACGAAAACAGCCTCGATCTGGTCCTATTGCTCAACGGCATCCCAATCTTCACCGCCGAACTCAAGAACCCACTCAGCGGCCAGACCGTCGAAGACGCGATTCGCCAATACAAAACCGACCGCGACCCACGCGACCCCCTGTTGGCCTATGGCCGCTGTCTAGCCCATTTCGCCGTCGATCCAAATCTGGTCTATGTCGCGACGCACCTCGCCGGACCCAAGACGCGCTTCCTGCCCTACAACCGAGGTAAATTCGGCGGGGCGGGCAATCCACCCGTGCCGCCCACGCAACCCGGCTATGCCACCGCCTATCT
>JAAXGF010000050.1:1853-2609 GCA_012267605.1 Alphaproteobacteria bacterium
CCGCGCTATCAGCAACTCGATTGCGTGCGCCGGCTCGTTGCCGATGCCCGCGAGACCGGGACCGGACAGCCCTATCTCATCCAACACTCGGCCGGAAGCGGCAAGAGCTTTACCATCGCCTGGCTCGCCCACCAACTCTCCACCTTGCACAACGCCGCTGACCGCCGCGTCTTCGATTCTATCGTAGTCATCACCGACCGCCGCGTGCTCGACCGCCAACTCCAAAGCACCATACGCCAGTTTGAGCAGACCCTAGGCGTGGTGGAAAACATCGACACCACCTCGCGCCAACTCAAAGACGCCCTCGAAGCGGGCAAGACGATCATCGTCACCACGCTACAGAAATTCCCGGTGATCGCTGAAGAAATCGGCGCACTGCCGGGCAAGCGCTTCGCCCTAATCGTCGATGAAGCGCACTCATCCCAGTCGGGAGAGAGCACCAAGAGCCTCAAGGCCGTGCTGGCCCCGGCGTCTCTCGCAGAGGCTGAGAGCGAGGAGACCGAGGCCGAGACCCCCGAAGAAGCGCGTGAGAACGCGATCTTGGCCGAGATGGAAAAGCGCGGACGGTTGCCCAATGTTTCGACCTTTGCCTTCACCGCGACGCCCAAGCCCAAGACGCTGGAACTTTTCGGAACCAAGCGCCCCGACGGCTCGTTCGCACCATTTCACCTCTACAGCATGCGCCAAGCAATTGAGGAGGGATTTATCCTCGATGTCTTGGAAAACTACACTACCTACACGGCCTATTGGCGGCTG
>JAAXGF010000046.1:0-1797 GCA_012267605.1 Alphaproteobacteria bacterium
AACGACCCGGACAGCACCGCTTTCCGTCCAGCAACGCCCGGGCGTGTTCTCCAGCCGGTTCAACGTGCTCTTGCCAGCCAGGGCGGCGCCGTCGGCGCGTGCGAGCTCCCCCGCTCCGCCAACAGGCCAAGCACCGGATCGTGCCGAAGCTCATCGTGGTCGTTGATATCTTCGTAACCCAAGGAGATCCGCTGACCCACCATGGCGCGCCCCGAATGCACCACCCGGTCCGGAGAGCGGTGATCCTCAAAGCATGAGGCCACCCGGTCGAATAACTCGATCGCCCGATCCGTGTGCCGCAGCAACAGTGCCCCGGCATCGGACGTCATCGCACCACCGTCAAACGCCGCGACCAAACGACGACGTTCAACGCTCTCAAATTCAAGCTGGTCGGTTTTACACCCTGTTCGCATCGGTCTTTCTTTCGGAATCTAACAATCCCTTGTTCAAATTGGCTCACTTGAGGCATGCCTCGAATCCTTCCTTTAGGGACATTGTTCCCAAATCACGGCCGATAAACACAAGCTCATTCCTGCGCGTCTCATCGGAGCCCCATGGCCGTCCCGGCTTTCCGTCAATCATCATGTGAACACCTTGAAAGACAAATCGCCGTAACTCGTCATCAACATTGAGAATTCCCTTCATGCGGAGGATGTTTTGACCGTGCTCCTGTGACAGATCGAAAAGCCAGCGATTGAATTTCTTTGGATCAACGGTGCCAATCCGCTCTATGCAGACCGATTGAATTGAGTCATCGTGCTGATGGTCACCTTCGATTAGGAGATCGGGTGCAACACTGAGGGCATTCTTCAGATCAAAGCCTTGAATTCCTAAAACGTTTTCCAGTTCTAAGTCGGCGTGACACGCTCGAAATATCTTAGCGACCGTATTCCGCTGGCGAATTTCCGACTCCAATGCGTCCAGCTCGTCAGGGCTTACAAGATCCGTTTTATTGAGCACGATGACATCGGCAAACGCGATCTGTTCCTCCGCTTCGTGGCTGCTAATTTGGCTGGGTAAATGTTTGGAATCGATAAGTGTGACGATCGCGTCGAGTTCAAGTTGTGAGGCCATACGATCATCGACGAAAAAGGATTGTATCACGGCCCCCGGATCAGCCAGGCCGGTCGTCTCAATAAGGATATGATCCAGGTTTTCATAACGAGTAAATATGTCGTCGACAATGCGGATAAGGTCGCCACGAACCGTGCAACAAATGCAGCCATTGTTCATTTCAACGATTTCTTCATCAGAGCTAACGGTCAGCTCATTATCGATACCGATTTCCCCGAACTCATTTATGATCACGGCAATCTTTTTTCCGTGGTCGTATGAGAGGATGCGATTGAGCAACGTCGTCTTCCCCGATCCAAGGTATCCGGTCAGTACGGTGGTTGGTATCTTCGCGAGCATGTTAACGCTCCCTCGTTCGAACTTACCGATCAGGTCGTTGGCGAACGTCGAGGATCTTTCAAATCTGCGCGCTCCAGCGACCGAACATTTTTTGAGGCCGATGCGCGTACTGTGCTTTCATCGATGCATTCGTTGCCGCTTGGATGAGACATGGGCAATCGCCGGGCTCAATCTTCAAAGACAACGTCCGGATGTTCATAGACGGTAGCAAAACACCGATATCCGCTCGAATTTAGAATCTTAAAGTACAACACGAAAAGCCGATTATCGATCGGTATTAGTGTTTGAGATCATTATTACGTTAATTGAGGTAGCTCTGATCGACAAGAGATTTTTTCTTGACGGTGTGGCGCGCGAGGCGTAACGTTCGCATTCATATCCTAT
>JAAXGF010000046.1:1854-4371 GCA_012267605.1 Alphaproteobacteria bacterium
ACGAACTGTCACATTAGGATTGTGGCGAAAGCTAAAAAGCTTCCAAGAAACTTGTCCGGCTTGTGTTGAGCAAGTCGCGTTTATGGGGTGAGAGCGTCTTGTGCCATTCAGGGGTGGCCAAATTGCTCATCTTGGTACAGCACAGTCGCACGAGAACTGGGTGTCGCGATGATTATCGTCGCGTGGCGCCTGCGGTTCGGAATCGAAGGGTGTTGGCTCTTTTCATTCACGACACCGAGACAGTACTCGCAAAATATGGGGAATAGAGAATGAACATCGCACCGATCATACAAAGTATTCCGAACACTGAATTGAACGCTGTGGTTGCGAATCTTCCAGCGGTTGCATTCGCGGCGGTATTGGGTGCCTTCGTCTTTTTCGCCGTTGGTTTTGCCGGCCCGACCGAGATTCACAACGCCGCCCACGATAGCCGTCACGTCATGGCTTTTCCCTGTCACTAAAGTTTTACGGCCCAAGACGGGAGTCGGTGGAACGTTGTTTTCGGGATAGGCGGGATAGGCGGGGTATGTAAATGCTAAATCGAATTCTCATTGTCGCTTTGATCGCGGGGTTTGTCACGGGTGTTGCTGTGACGGCGATCCAATTGGGTTCGTCAATCCCAATCATTCAATACGCAGAAAGCTTTGAAAACGCTGTCGGTGACGAGGTCGGGGTGGCGGGGCACAAGCATACGAACGACTCCGCTGCCCTCAGCCATGACCATAACGGGGCAGGTATGGTGGCGGGGCACGAGCCCTGGGTGCCGGAAGATGGGATCGAAAGGGTTTTTTGGGCCGGGATCACCAATGTGCTACTAGGTTTCGGAGCCGCGCTCTTGATTGCTGCGGGCCTCCTCTTGCATGGCTTGTTTCTGCGCAAGCCGGTGAATTCGCTGATTGGCCTGGCATGGGGTGGCGCGGCTTTCCTGACGTTTAGCCTGGCCCCGGCTCTCGGCTTGCCTCCCGAGCTTCCGGGTTCATCGGCGGCGGCGCTGGACGCTCGGCAAGTCTGGTGGATCGGCACCGCCGTCGCCACGGCGATGGGACTCGCCATGATCGCCTATTGCCGTTGGCTTTGGATGGTCCCTGCCATTGGTCTTTTGCTTCTTCCCCACGTGATCGGTGCGCCACACCCCGAGGTCCATGAATCCCTCGTGCCAGCCAGCGTGGAAGAGAGCTTCATCGTCATTTCCGTCGGTACATCGATGATCTTTTGGCTGATGCTCGGATCGCTGACTGCAAGTTTGGTCCGGCGCATGAATTTGATTGATCGGGAGCGGATATCGGAGACAGCAGCGGTCGCCGCGGCCGGTGGCGATGATCGGGAGTGACAAATAGGTTTTCTGAAATGAAGGGGTGTGCGCGGGTGCTCGGAGCGGTAGCGGATAAATTGCCTCGATCATCCAGTTGTTGGGCAAGGACGACTTAACCCATATGAAACGGGGGACTTGAAATGAAACAGGCAGAGGCTCTTACGATCGGCATCATCGTGCTCGGTGCGATTGACAATTGGTTGGTGGCGGAAATCATCCCTGTCCCGGTGTGGGTAACGTTTATTGCCTGGGCCTCATTTTTCATCCTCGGAGGGGGCACCGATGGATGGATACGGTCCGTCGCGTCAAATATCACAGGCATATGCATTGCCTCAGCAACGTTGCTGGCAATCGAGCTTACCGGCGACAACATTTATTTAGTATCGCTCCTGGTCGGTCTCGGAAGCGGCTGTATGGTCCAGGCGGCCAAACTCAAATTAATCTCGAAATTACCGGCTATCGTCTGGGGCTTTGCGTCTCTTGTGGGCACAAGATTTCTGCTAGACGTGCCGATTATATCGAATGATCCGACGGCACACCCAACCCTTATCGCGATTGTTGCGATGGTCATCGGTGCCACCTTTGGCATCTTGCATGAACTCATGGCGAACGCGTTGACGAAAAAGGAATCCTAGTGAGGAGAATGATATGAAACTTCAGCATGGAATCGGTGGACTTGAGAATCTCGATTCTCTCACCAACTGGGAAAAACGCGTATTCGTGCAGCCTTGGGAGAAAATCATCTTCGCGATTCACGCGGCAATGATGGGCCTCAGCAAACACCTTGGCATCGATCACGTTCCAACCAAGTTCCGTGACGAATGGACCTGGGCTTCCCTTCGCAAAGGTGCCGAGGCCATGAACCCCTTCGACTACTTTAAGTTCCGGTACTATGAGAAATGGCTTGGGGGCATATCAGGTTTTTTCGTCTCCCAGGGGTATATTTCTCAGGAAGAGCTTGACGCCAGGACGAAGGAGTTTCTGGCGAACCCGGATGCAGCTGGGCCATCGGGCGGTAATCCTGAAATCGACGCACAGGTCATCCATTATCTTGAGACCGGGGATTCGCCAAAACGGGATGTTAACCTTCAGGCAAAGTTCAAGGTTGGCGATAAAGTCACGGTGAAGGACGTACCGCCAAGCGATCACACCCGATTACCCGGCCACCTACGCGGTAAAACTGGAGTGGTCGACCTCGTATACCC
>JAAXGF010000143.1 GCA_012267605.1 Alphaproteobacteria bacterium
ACCATACAAATGCAAAATCGTGTCGGTCGAAGATGGACCGGACTCGACCAGTCGTATTGTCCCAACGTCCGGCCCGATTGTTATAGTTCAGTAAGGTATCAAGCGTCAGGGCCAAGTACCCATACGCCGCTTGCCGCACCTCGCTCAGCTTGCCTGCTTCCCGGTCGGCATCAAGCATCTCGCGGAACACCTCAACACTGGTGCCGTGGCAAAGGAGCTGGCGCGGAGAAAACAAGTCGCGCCATAGCGGCATCCCATACTGTATGGGGCGATCGTCATTACTCACCTCGGGAAATCTCTCGCTCGGCACTATGTCTAGCGCTTCCCACTCCGGCAACTTCTCGTCCAGCCTCGCCTGAATTTTCGCACTATTGTCGTCCTCGGGCCGGGGTGCGCGGTAGCGGCGAATCCATTTTTCGCGGGTCTTGCCGGTCTTGGTCATGGTGAGCACTCGTTCCTTGTAAACGACCGCATAGATCTGCTCGCCCATATCCCCGGCTTGGGCCTGCGCTTTTATGTGGTCGCCATCAATGACACGCCCGCAATCGTCGTAGGGGCAGGTTCCATCGCCGCGCGACACGGTGCCCGGCGATTGTTCGGCTGACGACTCGACAATCTCAAACGAGCAGACGCGACCCGTTGATCCAGGGCCAGAACGGCGATTGGGCCGCAGCTTGACGCCAATGCCGCCGGGTGCGAGACGCCAATTCGGCGAGAGGGGGACGAGCCCGTCGCAATAGGGACAGGTGATGGTGCGCGCCCAGAGGTAGCCATCAGGTCGGGTGTCGTTTTGGGGTTCGTCAGGGAATACGCCGACGAGTTCCTTGCGGACTTGTGCCGTAAACTCGGCACCGAGTTTTTCAAACACCTCCTTGACGGCAATGCCGTGTTCAGTCGGCCATGCCAGCGTCGCATGCTCAATCAAGGCCGCGACCGGGTTCAAGTCGTTGGCTAGGGTTTTCAGCCCCATGCGGACAGCCTCAAACGGTACACTGCCGCCTCCAGCAGTTGGATCGAGAACATAGGCTTCGTTTAGAAAGTGCTCCGCCAGCCACTTCTTGTCCGAGCCATCCGGGGTATAACCAAACGCACGCGGATATCCGTAGGCAGCCGCCCCCAAGCGTTCGCCATTCCGGGTGGCAATAGCGATCCGATGTTTAGCGGCCACCGGATCTCCATGAATCCCCAGCACATGCAGAAACTTCTCGCGGTCGGCATCGGCCGGCAGCAGAGACGCGAGGATCGCCGCCCGCGCCGCCACTAACGGCCGCCGCGCCCACCAGACGTGGAGACGATTCGGAGCGGGGAACGGCGTCATGGGCGTCCGCTCGCGTGTACTCTCGATACCAAGCTCGGCGATCGGCAGCCAGCGTTCTATGAGACGAGTATCAGTCATCGGTTCAAATCTACTTTCATAATATTAGCGAAATCGTTGAGATGGCAGGCATTGCCCAGCGTTGCAACCTTCCACCGCGTCCGCAAACCGATCTTGCGCCGTAGTCGGATCGCGTCGAATGACATCTCCAAGCGTTGAAGTCGGACCTCGGACTCTCGAATGGTCCTGTGAACCATATTGTTTTCCCGCCTACCAGTTGGTGCTCTCAGACCTCCACTCGTGGAGGCGTAGGCGTTCGGTGTATGTGAAAGAATGCGTTGTACATCGCTTTTGGTTGGCAGAATACGATTTCCTCTTTGCCAAGGAGCCAAGACCGCGAAAGGCTTGGGATCCAACATCCGGTTCCATACCCCCGATTCATGGGCATTCGCCGATCCGTGATGCGGGACCTTGAATACTGACGCCTTACCGGTTGGCCGCTCCTTACTCTCCTGAATCCTTATCCAACCTCGATTTTCTAGGTCCGAACCGAGCAGCACCGCAATATCGTCAACGCCGATCCAGAGTACGACTGACATATCGTTGGGGGTAATAGATGGAATCCGTGTCTTTGTCCGATTTTCGCCGGGGAACAGATTGCCAACAGACTTCAAGAAATTTTGAAAGGCCGCATCATCGGGAGCCAATGACCAAATTTCACACCCGCCTTGTGCGTAAATGCGTCGGTTGGCGACAGCGAACGTGGGGCTCGCCCCCTTGGACCGAAGCCAAGTGAATACGCCGTGTATCTCCCGAACTCCTGAACCGTCCTCGGAAAAGTGGCGACCTTCCAAAGCACCAGTGGCCGCGAGAAACTCCTTGTTGCGGAGTGCACCAGCACAACAGAAATCAGCCTTACTACAAACTTCAACCAGCTTCGCCATCCCGCGTATATGATCGTCGTGCCAGTGAGTTGCCACTATTAGATTAACCGCTTGCTTCGGGGAGACGCCGATGCTTGCGAGATACTCTAAGGCGCGTGGGCTTTCCGCTTCATCAATACAGGAATCAACGATCACCCAACTGCCGAAACCTATATGCAGGACGATGCTCTCGCCGTAACCGGGACCGAGCAACGCGACCTCAAACTCATCCTCGTCTGGCGGGATTCCCGCTTCCCCTTCTTCTGTCACTGCTCGAAAGCCGCCATGATCTTACGTGCCCATTCCTCGCCCCTCTGCAGGTCGGCCTCGGTAATCGCCGGAAGATCGCGAAACACGATATAGGAAACGCGCTTTTTGGTTCCCGCCCGGCGCTCGTAGCCTATTACCCAGTGGAAGATGCTCCCGACCTGCATTTTGGCGGCATCGTCTTCTGATATTTCGTCTAAGGGGATAGTTGCTTCTTCTCCCGCATAGGTCGCCCCAGCCGTCAGGTCGGTCAGGTTTGCAGTGAATTCCGTGTCGTTTATCTCAGTGACATAGCCTTCCCACTCTTGCAGAGCGTGGAGGGTCGCAGGTGGCGACCGATGTGTTGGCGGCTTTGGAAAGTCCACAATCCGCGAGAGAGCATTGTCATCCTGTTCAGGACCGGCAAACACGGGCAGGGTCCCTCTCTCCATGTCTTGATCGCGTCCTCTCGTCGTCGGAGAACCCACGCCCTGCTCCAACGCCAAGTTGAGCACTTGGCCCAGATTTTGAACGGGGGATTCTGGTACAGCATCCTCATTGAAATCGCTAAGCCTTTTCCACAGATTGGCGTGTTGCGCCGCTGTGGATTGAGCCGCTTGCGGCATGAGCTATACCTCCTTTATTTTTTTGGCTAAGGACATAATGTGATCGATGATATCGTCGCTGCGCTTGAGTGACGTAACGAAGTTGTCCTCGAAAAGCTCTATCAAGCACTCGGCAGTTCCCAAATCGGCATTGTTGATGGCATAGTGATCGTTGACTCCAACGTAAACTCCTGTTCGCCTATTGCTAATCCGGTTGGATGGCTCCACCGTGACGTTGATCTGACCGCCCGCTGGCCTTCCACCGGGGGCGAGTTGCGACATCGTCAGCGACTTCATTCCTCCATGCTCACCATCTAGACCGAGGTCACGCCCCCAAGTCCCCCACGGTTCCACCGGTGCCAGCGTTCTGCCGATTCGATCCCGTTCAGCCAAGTCCTGCAATCGAAAATGAACGTTGCGGTTGATTCCGAACGCGCTAAGGGGCGTATGGTGCAGGTACTCCTTGAATATCCGTGCGACGAGATCCCGCAGGCGAATGTGAGGTGCCTGCAATGTTTCGACGGAAAAACGCTCGGCTGTGACCTGCAGGCGCAGCCAATCCGCGACAAACTCTGTCACCTGCTGGTGGGAGATCCCTAAATGGGCACTGTTTGCGACACTCTCCGGCAAGAGGCCGTGCAGCGCGAACCAAGCTGGTGTGAAGATCGCCGGGTTAAAATCCCCGAGTAAAACGACATTCACGCCGCTGATTTCCGGTTCGATCCTCATGCTATCCGTCCTCTCCGACATAGTTAGTGTCGTGCGCGGTCATGTTGCGAGTCCAGCTCACGAGATAATCTGTTTTGTTCGCGCCTCCGTCAAGAGGATACGAAACGCCATCAGCACACGGCGCGGATGCTTGCGATGCATCGCC
>JAAXGF010000107.1 GCA_012267605.1 Alphaproteobacteria bacterium
GAGGTTTTTAGAAGTGTCCAGTCGCTTGACGCATTTACGCAGGCCTGTCGGTCAATTGGAGAGCCAATTCTCGGGCGACCCGCGCGGGAAATCTCCATCGCTCACCTTCTCGCCCAATTGTTTCGTACGACAGAAACCTTTGCCATGGAGACCCAGCCACAGCTCTTGCTATTGCAAAAGAATTTGCTCTTGGCCGAGGGTATCGGTCGCCGGTTGAATCCCGAGATCAATATTTGGCAGCTGGCCCAGCCTCTGATTGAAAATTGGGTGGCTGACAACTTGGGTCCGGAGGCGCGCCTTCGGGACGGTATGGCGGAGGGCCTTGACGCGTTGCAAAAATTGCCCCGTCTTGCCTCTGAGGCCGAAGCGGCACTGGCCGGTATTTCTTCTGGTGGTTTGAAGCTACATCCGGAAACAGTCGCTCAGTTGGCGCAAAAAAACCGGCGCGGCAATCCGTTGCCTTGGATCGTGCTTACCATCATCGTCGTTGCGATCGCCACGGTGGCCTTCTGACCGTTTCTTGATCAGCAATAGACGGTTTGTGTTACGTGGACGTTTCACCATTATTAAGTTGGCCGATCTTACTCGAACCTAGTGCTGTATCGATTAGTTGCCGGGCGTCACCGGGAATTGAATCAGATTGTGCAATTGCTTGGGCTTTTGGCGACATCTTGCGCCATGTGCGCCGAAGAATATTTAACATTTTTTTACTTTCTTGGCCGCGTGCGAATGTGACGAGGTCAAACTCAAAGAACGTGAGACACGCAACGTCTTCGAGTAATTGTTTGTCCGCGTCCGACCCAGCACCCTTATGCTGGATCAGCCCAGCGACAGTGTTGCTCTCCGCTTGGGAGTAGCCAACTTCTAATAGTATTTCGGCTGTCGTTTTTGCATGGAATTGTGCCAAAGCACCGCGCCATTTGTGGTATCCCACGCGGCCCGAGGGGTAGCTTGATCTCGGAATCGTCCATCTTTGTATGTGCATGGCGCGTGCGGCGATGCAAACGAGCTCACTCGCGTCAGGTGCCAAACAATTGAGCCATTCGCTTCTGCGCCGAGCATGTACGAGTTCTTTGGGAAGTTTCTCATCCTGGTACGTCAGTCGGTTGGGATCTTCCGCGTTGGCAGCATCGATCCGTGAAAATGCCTCTTTCAGACGTTGTAAATATTTCGATGGTTTTTTCATCGTCTGCCTTTGAATTTAGGCATCAAGATGTTGGTTGCTGGTGGCTCTGCCCGGCTAGCAGGTTTCGATCATCGTGCCTGTTCCATGGCGGGTAAAAATTTCCAGCAGCAAGGTGTGGGCGATCCGACCATCGAGAATATGAGCGGCTTCGGTTCCGTCTTCCACCGCACCCAGGCAGGTTTCGAGCTTGGGGATCATTCCGCCACTCACAACTTTCCGACTGATCATCTTGTGCGCCTCCGCGGCTGTGATACGAGAACACAATGTGCCATCTTGATCTAGGACGCCCGGAACGTCCGTCAGCATCAAGAGCTTCTTCGCCCCTAGGGCGCGGGCGACGGCACCGGCCACGGTATCAGCGTTAATATTGTAGGTCTCGCCCTTGTCGCCGACGCCGATTGGCGCGATGACTGGGATAAAATCCGATTCCTCGAAGGTTTCCAAGACTTCGGGATTAACGTTGACGGGTTCACCAACGAAGCCGAGGTCGAGTATCTTTTCTATGTTTGAATCTGGGTCGCGTTGACGCCGCCGTAATTTCCGTGCCTCGATCAATCTACTGTCCTTTCCCGACAAACCTACAGCGCGTCCGCCCGCTGCATTGATGTCGGTAACGATCCCCTTGTTGATGCGGCCGGACAAAACCATTTCGACGACCTCAACGGTCATTTGATCAGTTACCCGCAGCCCATCAATGAATGAGCTCTTAATCTTTAGTCGGTCGAGCATTTCACCGATCTGAGGTCCGCCTCCGTGAACGACAACCGGGTTAATGCCGACCTGTTTAATAAGAACTGTATCGCGTGCGAACGATTCAGCGAGCTGCCGATCACCCATGGCAGACCCTCCGTACTTGATGACAAAGGTCTCCCCCGCGAATCTCCGCATATACGGCAACGCTTCGGAGATGGTCGCCGCCGTACGCAATAAATTCTTGGCATCACTGATACTTTTGGCTCGCATGGTGACAAACTTTAGCCGAAATGCTTGGGAGCCGCCAGCGTAGCTATAGTGGTGCGCAGCTCGGGAATTCCCAGTCCGGTGACCCCACTGGTGGTCATCACCTGGGGATGGGCGCACGCGTGCTTGGCGATCGTACCGCTGACAGACGATGCGATGGCGGTGGGTTCGGCAACCTTGTCGCATTTGGTCAGCACGATCTGGAAGGAAACCGCTGCGCGATCCAACTGCCCCATGATCTCTTCATCATTCGGTTTCACACCGTGGCGTGAATCAATGAGCAGGTACAAACGGCGCAAGCTTGTCCGACCGTCCACGTATGCGGCGACGAGTTGGTTCCAGGCATGGGTGCGCACTCGGGGCGCACGCGCGTATCCGTAGCCTGGTAAATCGACGAGGGTAAGGCGGTCCCCAAGATCGAAGAGGTTGATTTGCTGGGTCCGGCCGGGTGTCTTGGAGACACGTGCAAGCGCTCGACGTCCGGTTAGCGCGTTTATGAGGCTTGATTTACCAACATTTGATCGACCGAAAAACGCGACTTCGGGCAATTTGGATGGAAAAAATTGCGAACGCGAAGTAATCCCAGCCACGAACTTACAAGATTGCGCAAAGAGCGTTCGCCCGTATTCGTGCTCATTTCCATTGGCCAATGAGTCACTCTTCACTTTGGCACAAACCCGACTATGCAACTATATAGAATAGGTGATGGTAAGCTATTAATCTCGCTCGACTCTCCATCATGCTCAGCCGACTAGGATGTCGGCACACCCATACGCTTCATGATGATCCACTGTTGCGCAATCGACAAAACATTGTTCCACGTCCAATAGATCACCAATCCCGCCGGGAAGGTCGCGAATAGAAATGTAAACAGAATAGGCAGTAACATCATGATCTTCGCTTGGGTGGGGTCTGCAGGTTGAGGACTGATTTTCTGTTGTAGGTACATCGTGCCGCCCATCAGCAACGGCCAAATACCAATAACGAGAAATTCGGGCGAATCCCAAGGTAAGAGACCAAATAAGTTGAAAAGCGATGTCGGATCGGGTGCAGAAAGATCCTTGATCCAACCAAAGAACGGTGCATGACGCGGTTCGATACTTACAAATAATACCTTATACAAAGCAAAGAATACAGGAATCTGCACAAGAATTGGTAGGCAGCCCGATAAGGGATTCGCATTTTCTCTTTTGTATAAATCCATTAGCTCTTTTTGCATTTTTTCCTTGTCGTCCTTGTATTTTTCACGCAATTCCATCATTTTTGGTTGTACTTTTTTCATTTTACTCATCGCTTTATATGATTTATTGGCAAGCGGAAAGAAAATGATTTTTATGACAATTGTAAGGGCTAGAATGGCTAGCCCGAGGTTGCCTAATACGCTGTTCAGATATTCCAAACTGAAGAAGATCGGCTTGGTCAGAAAATAAAACCAACCCCAATCAATCGCCAGGTCGAACCGTGTCACGGGTAGTCGTGTTTCGTATTCGTCTAGAACACTGTTAATTTTCGCGCCGGTGAAAATCCGATTGGTAACCTCGACGGTTTCGTTGGGCGCGATGGTAACGCCTTGTTCATGCACATAATCTACCTGGTAGCGGGCAGGACCATCTCGCCCGCTATACTTGAACCCGCCGTTAAACGGGATCGTTTGATCGGGCAATAATGCGACCAACCAATATTTATCAGTTATGCCGAGCCATCCGCCCGTACTGCGGACTTTCCGCTCTCCCCCGGCCTGAAGGTCCTCGTAGTCGATTTCGGTGAGCGTTCCGTCAAACACGCCCAAAGGGCCCTCGTGTAATATATAGAACCCCAAAGTGCTGGGTGTGCCATGGCGTTTGATCAATCCATATGGATAAAGGGTAACTGACTGTGAGCTCGTATTTTTTACTCGCTGGGTGAGCGTAAAAACGTATTTCTCATCCAGACCCACATGGCGAGTGAACGTCAATCCTGCACCGTTGTCCCACGTCAAGTCGACCGGACTGCCGGGTGCTAGCGCCGCATTGTTTGCCTTCCATTCGGTATCAGCTCGGGGGACTTTGACCCCAGCAGTCGCTGGCACCCACCCAACTTCAGCATAATAGGTGTCGCCCGCTCCAGGCGGTGACAACAACGTAATTTCCGGGCTGTCCGGATCGATGGTTTCGCGGTAACCAACCAGTGTGATGTCATCTATGCGGCCGCCTATTCGATTGATCGAACCCCGTAGGCGAGAGGAAACAATCTCGATTCGCGGAGAACGGTCGATCACCGTCTGCCGGCTTTCGACTACGCTCACTTGCGACTCCACGCCGGGCACGCTAAGCGATTCCGGATGCGCTGTTGGGCTGGGAACTGGAAGATCGGGATCGATTCCCGAAACAGGCGTTTCAGGTAAAATTTTGCCACCGCCCAAGGCTTCCGATTGACGGACCTGCTCTTCGTGCATGTCTTCCAATTTCGGAAATTCATAAAAGAATTGGAAGCTGAGCAAAATGACCAGCGATAAGACTATGGCCAGAATTAAATTGCGCTGGTCGGTCATTTTTTTGGGTCACCGCATAATGGCTGTCCAGCGCAAGCGACTTCCGTGTGCCGTGGCGACTCGGGGACTGGATCGTATCCTGATCCACCAAATGGATGGCAACGGGCCAAGCGCCCGACGGTCAAACAAAGGCCGGCAAGCGGGCCATACCGATTTAACGCTTGTAGGGCGTATTCCGAGCAGCTTGGATAAAAACGACAGCTTGGTGGAAGAACCGGTGAAACGACAAACTGATAAGCACGTATGATGCCGCAAAACAGCTTCGAAACTACGCTCATTGTCGCGTCTTCCTTTCCACAGGCCGGCTCCTTGTTTGTAGTGGTGCAGCGAGCCTGCTCACCGCGGATCCCAGATCGTCAAGCACGGCGTCGAACGGTTGGCTAAGAATGCGCCGACGGGCGATCAGTACATAGTCATGGCCGGGTAAGGCGCGCGCGGGCATCACGATTCCTGCCGCTGCGCGCAACCGTCGCCGAGCCCGATTGCGTTCGACGGCGTTACCCACCTTGCGACTCGTAGTAAATCCGACCCTGAATTCGGCATCATGGGCATTTTCGGCAATTTGGGCGACCAGGCTGGCTGTAACGCATTTACGCCCAGCCCGGGCGATGCGCAGAAATTCCGCCCGCCGCTTTAGGCTAGCGATGAAACTCTTCATTCGATCAGGCGGAAAGGCGTTTGCGCCCTCGTCTCCGCCGATTCGCAATAACCCTTCGGCCGACCGCGCTGGCCATCCGTGAGCGAAATCCGTGTCGCCGTTTGCGTACTAAGACGCTGGGCTGATAGGTCCGTTTCACAGATGAGTCTCCCTTCGTCCCCGCAATCCAAATTCCTGGATTTCACGTAGCCATCGAAACTGCCAAATACTCCATTGACACGCTCGTGCACAACACCGCTGACGTCGACGGCCAAGCCAAGGCCGCTGTATAGAATCTCAAATGACCGAAGTCAATCTTCCGCCACATTGAAGCAATTCCGCGTCATGCCAAATCACGTAGCGAAGATAAATTCGAGGATAACTTTACTTGATGCCGAAACCTTGAAATCGCCGTTGGAATCGGGCTACTTGACCTTCTGTATCAACGATTCTCGTGGACCCCCCCGTCCAAGCCGGGTGGGAATTCGGATCAACGTCTAGCGTGAGGCTGTCACCCTTTTTTCCGTAAGTTGACCGGGTCGTGAACTTTGTCCCATCCGTCATGACGACAGATATCTCATGGTAGTCAGGATGAATCCCTTTTTTCATTTTCCGAAACCTGGTCATTGTGCGAATTTGTCAGCGGCAACTTATAGCGGTGTCAGCGTTGTGGAGCAAGAGTTGGCCCGAGTAAGTGGCGAGTGTGTAATCTAATCACTACCTCCGTGCAGCGGGCTTGTGTTCCCGTCTCGGCTGCGATACCGATAGGCTTTAGGCCTAAGGGCACCTGGTTACAGGAAAGCCAAATTCGACATGAACCCATCTCCGAAGGTGCGGCCCTGCGGGCATGTTTCCGGTCGCTGTGTGCGTGGGCAGGCCGCCTTAGGTCTAAACGTCGCCACGAAAAGAGTTTTTTTTGCGCGAATCTAGCACGCGAAGGCGGGCTGATCGGGTTGCCGAGGACCGGCCCCGGAGCCGCGACCTGCGTCGTCTCGGCGATCTGGTGGCATTTATCAAGCCGTACCGGTCGGCTGTCATCGGCGCTATCGTCGCTCTGACAGTTTCCGCTAGCACCGTGTTGGTCATGGGAATCGGCCTGCGCCGTCTAGTCGATCAAGGTTTCCGAAGTGGCGATGCCGGGCTTTTGGATCACGCGTTCGTTATTTTGTTTGGTATCGTTATTCTTCTAGCGCTAGCGACATTCGGTCGATACTTCATTGTGTCATGGCTGGGAGAGCGGGTGGTTGCAGATATCCGCGAGGCCGTCTTCGACCGTGTTGTTACCCTAAGCCCCGCATATTTCGAAATCACCAAAACAGGAGAAATTCTTTCGCGGCTGACCACTGATACCACCGTTATTCAAGTGGTCATTGGCTCAACCGCTTCGGCGGCATTGCGAAATCTCTTGTTGTTGCTTGGTGGTGTGATCCTGCTCATTGTCAACGCTCCGTGGCTAACTGGCTTGGTCTTGTTAGTGGTTCCGGTGGTTGTTATACCCGTTGTTGTCCTGGGCCGTCTCGTTCGCAGACTATCTCGAACCAGCCAAGATCGGGTGGCCGAAGTTAGTTCCAGTATCGAGGAATCCCTCAACGCGGTGCGAACAATTCAAGCCTTCGGTCACGAGGGGTTGGAGCGGCGTCGATTCACCAAGCAAGTCGAGCGCGCCTTTGCAGTTGCGGTCCGACGTATTCGGGCCCGGGCCCTTTTGACGGCTCTTGTGATCCTGTCCGTGTTCGGCGCTGTAGCTACGGTGTTGTGGGTTGGCGGCCATGAAGTCCTCGATGGCGTCATTACCCCTGGCGAGCTGTCGGCCTTTGTATTCTATGCCGTGGTCGTCGCCGCTTCCGTCGGCGCTTTGAGCGAGGTGCTGGGAGATTTGCAACGCGCCGCCGGAGCGGCCGAGCGCTTGGCCGAGTTGTTGTCCATCAAACCGCAAATAGAGGCCCCAGCCGAGCCAGTTGACCTTCCTGATCCACCCATCGGTCAAGTAGCGTTCGAAAACGTCACTTTCCATTATCCTTCGCGGCCTGATCGCGCCGCACTAACTGATTTTAGCCTGCGCGTGGATTCGGGCCAGACCATCGCGCTCGTTGGCCCTTCTGGCGCGGGCAAATCCACCGTGTTTCAACTCTTGTTACGCTTCTACGATCCGCAGGGTGGTCGTGTGTTGATCGACGGTGTGGCACTTCCGGAGGCGACACCCGCAGCTGTGCGGGCTCGCATTGCTTTGGTCCCGCAGGATCCCGTAATTTTTTCAGCGGATGCTTGGGAAAACATCCGTTATGGGCGGCCCGATGCCAATGACGACGATGTCCGCGCGGCGGCCGAAGCTGCTGCGGCGACCGAATTTCTCAGCCAGCTGCCCGACGGTTTTGCCACATTTCTCGGCGAAAAAGGAACCCGGCTCTCCGGAGGTCAACGCCAGCGTATCGCCATCGCGCGCAGCGTGCTTAGAAATCCGCCGATTTTGTTGCTCGATGAAGCTACCAGTGCCCTAGATGCCGAGAACGAACAAACGGTTCAAGCCGCTTTGGAAACCCTAATGACGGGTCGCACCACGATTGTAATCGCTCACCGGTTGGCTACTGTTCTCCGTGCCGACCGTATCGTCGTCATGGATGAGGGAACCGTGGTTGCCACAGGGACCCACGCCGAATTGATCGCCCAGGGCGGGCTTTATGCCCGTTTGGCGGCGCTTCAATTTGATGCTGATCGCGTCGCCACTCCGGATCCTACAGCAACTCTTATTGGAACTAACCGGGAACCTGCGGCTTAGCGGTGCCAGCTGATTGAGCGGTCCGCCCAACTTTTCTGGGCCATGGTTCGGATGGCCAGGAATCCGGGAAACTCTTCCTGGGCGGGCGTGATTTGTGGCTTGTAAAAACTTTTAATTTCAAAGCATTGCCTATGGTTTTTTGAGTGTTTGAAATAAATGAAAATTGTTTGGGTATTGTTTGATCGAGGTGGGCTAGCGTGGGATGCTGGCTTGTGATTCCCAATGAGACGCATCCGTGACTGACCTCTACCGACTTGCCTGGCCCGTGTTGAGGCGAATTCCGCCGGAGCGAGCTGCGGATTTGGCGCTCTGGGCGTTGAGCCGAAAGCTGGTGCCCCTGCCGCCTACTCGGACACACTCATCACTGCGCACCAAAGTTTGGGATTTGGACTTTCCCAATCCGCTTGGATTAGCGGCTGGTTGCGACAAAGACGCGCGCGCTGTGGAAGGTTTCTTTTCAATGGGTTTCGGCTTCGTAGAGGTGGGAACGGTTACCCCTAAGCCCCAGGCCGGAAATCCCAAGCCGCGCCTTTTTCGCCTCGAACCAGATGGCGCTTTGATAAATCGTCTCGGTTTTAACAGCATCGGCGCAGACGTCGTTGAGGAGCGGCTACGCAGGCCAAGAGCTGGTATTCTCGGTGTCAACCTTGGACCCAATCGGGGTTCAGCCGACGCTGTGGGCGAAATACGGGCTTTGGCGAGGCGATTTCGTCCGAATGCGGACTATTTGGTCATTAATCTCTCGTCGCCGAATACGCCTGGGCTACGGGATATGCAAGCGCCGGCTCGGCTCGCGCCGCTAATCGACTCGGTGCGCGGAGACTCGCAGGGCGACAGGACTCCTATCGTCATAAAGATTTCTCCAGATCTATCGCCGGATTCTCGTGAGTCGATTGCCGAGTTCGCTATTGCCAAGGAGATTGACGGACTCATAATCGCGAACACCACCACAAAACGAACAGCGTTGCGCAGTCGCAAGGCCAATGAAACAGGTGGATTGAGCGGTAGACCTCTTTTCGAGTCGTCCACGGCATTGCTTGGCGAAATGTATCGTCGGACCAATGGGCGGGTAACCCTTATCGGTGTTGGGGGCGTATCTGATGGTGTGGATGCGTACACGAAGGTTCGTGCCGGTGCTTCATTGGTGCAGCTCTATACGGGACTGGTCTACCGAGGACCGGCAATTGTGAGCCAAATCTTACAGGAATTGGAAAATTGCTTGGCGAAGGACGGATTCGCCCGGATCGACGAGGCTGTTGGCGCTGATCATAGCTGATCGACGGTCGATCCGAGCAGACCAAAGATGTTTCCGAACGATGAAGGGTGAGGTGCCCGCCATTGTAATCATGATGTGCATTGCATACAGTCGCGCACGCGCGATCCCGCGTCATTCTTCCTAGTTGGGGCAACGATTACCCCGCGCCACGAGGCCGCAATGCGCCTTTCTTCCTACTTTTTGCCGACCCTGAAGGAAACGCCTGCCGAGGCGCAGATCGTTTCCCACCGACTGATGCTGCGCAGCGGCATGATTCGTCAGGCGAGCGCCGGCATTTACTCGTGGTTGCCTCTAGGTCACCGGGTGCTGCGCCGTATTGAGGGGATCGTGCGAGAGGAAATGGATGCGGCGGGCAGTAGCGAGATGCTGATGCCAACCATTCAACCGGCGGAACTCTGGCGGGAGAGCGGTCGCTACGACGATTACGGCAAAGAAATGTTGCGGATCAGCGACCGGCACGAACGGGAGATGTTGTATGGACCGACCAACGAGGAGCTAATCACCGACATATTCCGCAACTGTGTAAAAAGCTACCGGGACTTACCGATCAACCTTTATCACATCCAGTGGAAATTCCGCGACGAAGTACGCCCGCGTTTTGGCGTTATGCGTGGCCGAGAATTCCTAATGAAGGATGCCTACTCGTTCGACTTGGATTTCAATGGTGCGCGTGATTCGTATAACGCGATGTTCGTAGCTTATCTCAAAACCTTTTCCCGGCTCGGACTCAGAACCATTCCGGTTCGAGCTGAAAGCGGGGCGATCGGTGGCGATCTGAGCCACGAATTTCAAATCATCGCCGAGACCGGCGAAAGTCAGCTCTATTTTGACGCGACATTCGAAGAAATCGCTCATGAGCCATCGCCGGAATTCGTGGGCAAACTTCAGTCTCTCTACGCCGCGACCGACGATAAACACGACACTTCGGAATGTCCCGTACCAACGGAGCGTTTACGAACCGCCCGGGGTATAGAGGTCGGCCATATATTTTATTTTGGTACGAAGTACGCACAGCCTATGGGGGCAAAAGTCGCCGGCGCCAACGGTGAACCAACTACAGTGGAAATGGGATCTTACGGAATAGGGGTGTCGCGTTTAGTCGGCGCTATCATTGAGGCTAGCCATGATGAGGCTGGGATAATCTGGCCGGACGCCGTGGCGCCGTTCAAAATAGGTCTCATTAATCTGCGGCCCTCGGATACCGCGTGTGCTGAGGCTGGCGAAGATTTGTACCAGCGAATTTCCGCCGTCGGAATCGACGTGCTTTATGACGATCGCGAGGAACGTCCCGGCGCCAAGTTCGCCACCATGGATCTGATCGGCATCCCCTGGCAGCTGACGGTCGGGCCGCGCGGTCTTGCTACCGGCGTTGTTGAGCTTAAACGCCGGTCCAGCGGTGAACGCGAGGAGGTCTCGATTGAATCTGCCCTTGCGCGACTGATCGATTGATGTTTTCCGCCTTCGAATGGATGATTGCGGCACGATATTTACGGGCCCGGCGGCAGGAGGGGTTTATCTCCGTCGTCGCTGGCTTTTCGTTCCTGGGAATTGCCCTCGGCGTCGCTGCACTGATCATCGTCCTCGCGGTGATGAATGGCTTCCGACATGAACTATTGGGACGCATTCTCGGCGTTAACGGGCATGTGACGGTGTATGGGCATTTGGGGAAACTCACCGACTACGAACGACTGGGACGCGAACTTGGCATCATCGAGGGAGTTCAGCGGGTCACCCCCCTGGTTGATGGACAGGTTTTGGCGTCTTCGGTCCATGGTGTTAGCGCTGGCGCCATCGTCCGCGGCATTCTTCCCGATCACTTGAGGGCGCGGGCGATTCTCGTGGATGCTGTGACCGCAGGTTCTCTCGACACATTTGGAATTCCCGGTAACGGAGTCGTTGTCGGGGAACGCATGGCTCAAAAATTCGGACTCCGTGTAGGTGATTCTATCACCTTGTTGTCGCCCCAAGGTACGCCAACTGCTTTCGGTACGATTCCGCGCAGTGCCACATATCGAATTGAAGCAACGTTTGAAGTTGGCATGTTCGAATACGACAATGGGCTAATCCTCATGCCCTTGGATCTCGCGCAAACCTATTTCCGCAAGGGAGATGCAGTTACCGCATTGGAACTTGAAGTGAATGACCCCGAAGACGTCGACCGGGTTCGAGACGAAGTTTATCTCACCGTCGGCGATCGTGGGCGAGTGGTTGATTGGCGCCAAGCCAACGCTCAGTTTTTCGGCGCAATTCAGGTTGAGCGGAATGTTATGTTCATCATTCTAACCCTGATCATCGTGGTTGCTGCATTCAACATCATCTCCAGCCTTATCATGTTGGTAATGGACAAGGGGCGGGACATCGCGATATTGCGCACGATGGGTGCAACCCGCGGCATGGTCATGCGCATTTTTCTGTTAAATGGCGCGACAATCGGCGTCGTCGGAACGTTGGTCGGTTTTGCCCTTGGGCTGGCATTCTCCCTCAACATTGAAACTATACGCCAGTGGATCCAGGGATTGACTGGAACGGAGTTGTTTGCCGCGGAAATCTATTTCCTCTCGCAACTCCCTGCTCGGGTCGAGGTGGGCGAGGTTGTCACTGTGGTTATCATTTCATTGGTGTTGTCGTTCCTGGCTACAGTATATCCGTCATGGCGAGCCGCGCGGCTCGATCCGGTCGAGGCCCTCAGGTATGAGTGACCCTGACGGGTGCGCACTGCGGCTCGATCGTATTGCACGTACATTTGTTCAAGGCGGTGCGCGACTAGAAGTCTTACGTGCCGCGTCGCTTGCCTTGGAATCCGGTGAAATTGTTGCCCTTGTCGGGTCGTCTGGTGCTGGAAAGTCAACGCTGCTTCACATTGCTGGACTTTTGGAGCCGCCTGACGGTGGAGAAGTTATCGTCGAGGGGCGGGCCATGGGAAGAGTTTCGGATAGCGGGCGCACTCGGGTGCGCCGTGAGACCTTGGGATTCGTGTATCAGTTTCACCATTTGTTGCCCGAATTCTCCGCCCTTGAGAATATCGTATTGCCCCAGCTCATCGCCGGAAAACGCAAGAGCCTGGCGCGGAAAAGAGCCGAGGAGCTTTTGGACATGATGGGGCTTTCAGCGCGTGCTTCCCATCGGCCGGCGCGCCTTTCCGGTGGCGAGCAACAGCGTGTAGCGATCGCCCGGGCCGTCGCCAACACGCCGCGAATTTTGCTTGCCGACGAGCCAACCGGAAATCTCGATCACGCCACGGCTGAAGCCGTTTTTGACCAATTGGCAAAACTTGTTCGTGGTGTGGGATTGGCTGCACTAGTGGCAACCCACAATCCGAATCTAGCCGCGCGTATGGACCGTGTCGTCTACTTACGGAATGGTATTCTGTCAGATACGCTCGGTGAGCCGTCAATTGAGTTCGCACCTCAAAATCAAGGTGGGGAGCGGGAAACCATCTAGGAAGAGGTTTAATCAATGGCTTGGGCCATTCAGCGAGCCGGCACGTTGCTACGTCCAAGTTATGCGGGAATTAAATGACACACGCCGATTTTGTTCATCTTCGTGTCCACACATCGTTTTCGTTGTCCGAAGGGGCGATTAAAATAGATGAACTGGTACGTCTGTGCCACGCTCACCGGATGCCGGCCGTCGCCATGTCCGACAGCGGCAATCTATTCGGTGCCGTACAGTTTCCTGCAGCCTGCGCGGCACAAGGCGTTCAACCGATCTTGGGGTGTGTGTTGGCGATATCCAGTCAGAATTCCTCCGGGGCCGCCAAGAACGGATCGAATGCAAGCCAAATTGTTTTGTTGGTTCAGGACGAAACCGGGTATCGCAACCTCGTAAAATTAGTAAGCCGATCGTTCCTCGAAACCCAAGATGGGAACGATCCCAAGGTAGAACTTGCCGATTTGGAGAACCACGCTGACGGTCTAATCGCGTTGACCGGCGGTCCGGGCGGGTTGGTCGGCAAGGAATTGGCCGATGGACGGACTGATGTTGCCGAGGAAATATTGCTTCGGCTGGCCCAATATTTCCCGAGACGACTTTATGTCGAGATTATGCGACACGGTCGCGAAATTGAGCGGCGGACAGAGCCTGCGTTACTCGACCTCGCATATCGGCATGGGATTCCCCTAGTCGCGACCAACGATGTGTACTTTGCCGATTCCGAGATGTACGAGGCTCACGACGTGCTGATGTGCATCGCCGAGGGGTGCACGATTAGCCGAGAGGTCCGCCGTCGGATGACTCCGGAACATCGCTTCAAGTCACCTGCAGAAATGTGCGAGTTGTTTGCTGATTTGCCCGAGGCAGCTGACAACACGTTGGCGATAGCTCGGCGCTGTGCCTACCTGCCGGGCGCACGGTCGCCGATTCTACCGAAATCGCCGAAATCGGCGAATCGCAACGATGCCGAGGTTCTCGACGAACTTGCCCGGCAAGGTCTCGACCGCCGGCTTGGCCAATGTGCTGCCTATAAGCAAAACGGTATATCCGAAGAAGCGTACAGGGAACGGCTAAATTATGAGCTTGAGGTCATCGTACGTATGGGATTCTCTGGATATTTTCTCATCGTCGCCGACTTCATTCAATGGGCCCGAAAACAAGGTATTCCGGTGGGGCCGGGAAGGGGGTCCGGTGCCGGCTCAGTCGTTGCCTGGGCGTTGACCATAACTGACCTCGATCCGCTTCGGTTCGGACTTCTATTTGAGCGGTTCTTGAATCCCGAACGCATTTCAATGCCCGATTTCGACATCGATTTTTGCCAGGATCGCCGAGACGAGGTCATCGACTATGTGCAAGGGATCTACGGAAATGACCGTGTTGCACAAATTATCACCTTCGGGACCTTGCAGGCCCGTGCAGCTCTTCGCGACGTCGGTCGAGTTCTCGAACAACCTTACGGCAAGGTCGATCGGATTTGCAAAATGGTGCCGTACAATCCGGCGAGTCCCGTAAGCCTTGGAGAGGCGATTGCCTCTGAGCCCCAGCTTAAAGACTCACTTCAAGACGAAGGTATTGATCGCATGGCCCGAATCGCGATGAAACTCGAAGGCCTTCATCGCCATGCTTCAACTCACGCAGCGGGTGTGGTAATCGCCGATCGGCCGCTTGAGGATCTAGTGCCCCTCTATCGCGATCCTCGTTCGGAAATGGCAGTGACACAGTTTTCTATGAAGGATGTGGAAAAGACCGGACTGGTGAAATTCGACTTTCTCGGCTTGAAAACACTCACCGTATTGGACCGAACAATTAAGCTATTGCGTGCTCGCGGGACAACGATTGATGCAGCGGGTATTCCGCTTGATGACCAAACGACCTTTTCTATGCTCGGCCGGGGTGAAACCGTGGGCGTGTTTCAGCTGGAAAGCTCGGGCATGAGGGATGTCTTGCGCTCGCTCAAGCCAGACTGTTTTGAAGATATCATTGCCTTGGTGGCACTCTATCGGCCCGGTCCGATGGATAATATCCCCCGCTATATCGCCTGCAAGCATGGGGATGAGCAACCGGATTATCTCCATCCGGACCTCGCCGATCTGCTGAAAGAAACCTTCGGCGTCATCATTTATCAAGAGCAGGTCATGGAGATCGCCAAGCGCTTGGCTGGATATAGTCTCGGCGGAGCCGACAAATTGCGTCGGGCAATGGGCAAGAAGGATAAGAAGGAGATGGATGCCCAACGTGAGGTATTTGTGCAGGGCGCGGTCTCACGTGGTGTCGACCGTTCCCAGGCTGCGCACATTTTTGATTTAGTGGCCAAATTCGCGGGTTATGGATTTAACAAGAGCCACGCTGCGGCTTACGCGCTTGTCGCTTATCAAACAGCGTTTTTGAAGGCCAATCATCCGGTCGAGTTCTTTGCCGCCTCAATGAGCCTCGACATTGGCAATACCGACAAGCTGTACGTTTTTCGCCAAGAACTCGATCGCTTGGGTATTCCCCTCCTCGCCCCCAATGTTAATCGTTCGGAGGCCGATTTTACGGTCGAGGGGGATGGAATTGGGGCGATTCGCTACGCCTTAGCGGCAATAAAAAACGTTGGCGCCCAGGCGATGACGTCATTGGTCCATGAGCGTGCGAAAAATGGTGAGTTTCGCACCCTTTCCGATTTTGCCCGGCGTATCGATCCGCACTTGGTTTCAAAACGCCAACTAGAAAGCTTAGCTCGTGCCGGAGCCTTCGACGGCCTCAACGCAAACCGCGCGCAGGTGTTCGCCGCCGTGGGGGCGGTTCTGCGCCAAGCGGGGGCCGCGGAGATCAGCCGCTCGAGCCACCAGACTGCACTCTTCGGCGATGAAGAGTTGGAACTACCGGAGGTATCGGATTGGCCAGCTCTGACCCGGCTGAAGAATGAGCATGACGCCATAGGATTTTATTTCTCCGCCCATCCCGTCGATGCATATGGTGACAAGTTGGATCGTCTTGGAATTACCGGTGCGGGAGCATTGACGGAACTATTGGCAGAAAAAGGCGCGACTGAAGTTCGTTTAGCCGGCGTTGTATTGGCCAAACAGGAACGCCGATCGTCACGCGGTGGGCGTTTCGCGTTCGTACAAATGTCGGATCCCAGCGGGCAGTTCGAGGTTGCCTTGTTTTCCGAAGTACTCTCGGCATATCGCGAGCTTTTGAATTCGGGGCTTCCCCTTCTGGTAGTTGCCGATGCTCGCTTGGAAGGGGACTCGATGAGGCTTACCGCTCGCTCACTAAGTCCGCTTGACTTGGCGGAGGTAAATATTCGTGTCGATAATGTGGAAGCGGGGCAAAACTTGCGTGCCAAACTTGAAGAAGCGGGCAAGGGCATCTCACGCGTGACATTGCTCGTCGATGTAGACGACGGAAACGATGCCCATATTATGTTGTGGGATGAGTATGGGCTAACGCCAAGCCTGTGTTCGGATATCGATGCCCTACCCGGGGTAAAGACGGTCCAGGGTTAGTAAGCATCATCTTCGCTATACCGAACTGGATACCCGAATTGGGTTGGGGCGTGGTAAGTCCGGACGCGAGGACATGAAACACTCTACGCTGAAATATGCGGCCCTTGCTATTTGTTCTGTTTTAATGGCTACTGATGCCGTGGGCGAGGGATCGCATTCCTGGAACCGTGACGGAGCGGATTGTGGTTATTGTCTACCGATGGAGATAAGCCAATTGGCCTCCATGCTTGCCGATCCAGTTCTCCGCGACGTAGTTTGCAGACTGTCGTTCGAGCGCTATTCGTCAAGGCGCCTAAGTTCCGCGCTCGGTTTGCCCGAAGGTCAAGTTTGGCGCAGGATCAATACCTTGCGCCACTGGGAGCTGGTACGCATGGTGCGGCGCGATTCCCAGACCATCATCGTAGAGCCTGTTCCCGGAAAGGGTGAACAGGTTCTTGGGAGGTGGGCAGATAGATATTGTCCCTTAGGCGATGAGTGTGGTCGTCCGGTTGCGAATGAACCATCCGGGCAAGAAAGAAAATCGAATCAAAATATTGGTGTTCGTGGCGGAGCCAAACATCAGCGTGGCGCTGCATCGAGTGGGGAGGCAGACATGCTTGAATCAGTAAGCGCCGTTACGCTCGCGACCCACGACATGAGGCGGTCCGTGGAATTTTATCGGTCTTTGGGGTTCGAAATTATTTCGGGTGGCGCCGATGCAACATTTACAAGTTTTCGTGTCGGCAATAGTTATCTCAATCTATCGATGCAGCCAAATCATCGGCAGTGGTCGTGGTGGGGTCGAATCGTCTTTTACGTTACCGATGTGGACGCTCTATACCACCGCGCCGTTGACCATGGCTTACACCCCGAAACAGTGCCCCGCGATGCGGAATGGGGGGAACGCTATTTCCATATAGTTGACCCGGACAGGCACGAACTCAGCTTCGCCCGTCCGCTCAAAGGCACAAAAGGGCATTCTTAGTCGAGAGCAATCAAACCAAGCTGGAAACCCCATACCGGTGTGCCTCATTCTGGGACGAGAAGCTCGCCTCTCTACAACATATTGCGGTATAGTGCAGGTTCCTTACATTTTGTTGACCCGAATTGTTTGAGTGGGTATCACGGCGTCATCATGTCGAACGCTTTACATACTGGCCCGTTGGCTCCCGAGGCGGGGTATCTCTCGGCGCTGAACGAGTCCCAGCGCGTAGCCGTCGAAGCCACCGAAGGACCTGTATTGGTGCTGGCTGGAGCGGGCACAGGTAAGACGCGGGTGCTTACGACCCGTATGGCCCATATTTTGCTTAGCGGGCATGCCGGTCCGGGGCAAATCTTGGCAGTTACATTTACCAACAAGGCGGCACGCGAGATGATTGGTCGTGTCGAGACGTTGATCGGTCGTAGTGCCGCTGGGCTGTGGTTTGGCACTTTCCACGCTTTATGCGCGCGAATTCTCCGCCGTCACGCGGAACTCGTTGGTTTACAAACAAATTTTACTATTCTTGATACCGACGATCAGCTTCGACTTTTGCGTCAAATCCTGAGTGCCGAAAACATCGACGAAAAACGTTGGCCGGCACGTTCCCTACTTGCGATCATTCAGCGCTGGAAAGACCGGGGTTATGCTCCGGATCAAGTACCTGCCAGCGAGGCCAGTGATTTCGCCGGCGGTCGCGCGGTAAAATTGTACGACGCCTATCAATCGCGCTTGATCACATTGAATGCTGCGGATTTCGGTGATCTTTTGCTCTATGGCCTGACCTTGCTGCGGGCCCACAGTGACGTTCTCGCCGAATATCACCGGCGTTTTCGCTATATCTTAGTCGACGAATATCAAGACACCAATTTGGCGCAATACCTATGGCTTCGGCTTTTGGCCCAGGGGCATCACAATATATGTTGTGTCGGTGACGATGACCAATCCATCTATGGCTGGCGCGGTGCAGAGGTTGGCAACATTCTCAAATTCGAGAAGGATTTTCCTGGTGCAAAGATAATTCGCCTAGAGCGCAACTATCGATCAACTCGCCATATACTGGCGGCTGCGTCTGGGCTCATAGCTCATAACGCCGGTCGGTTGGGTAAGACCCTGTGGACCGATACGGCGGGAGGCGAGCCGGTTGTTGTCCAGGGCACATGGGACGGGGACGAGGAGGCGCGGCTAGTAGGCGAAGAGATCGAGTCACTAAAACGAGAGGGGCGGAGGTTGGATGAGGTCGCCGTGCTCGTTCGCGCCGGTTTTCAAACGCGGGCCTTCGAGGAACGATTCATTACCATTGGCTTGCCCTATCGGGTCATCGGTGGACTACGTTTCTACGAGCGCCAAGAGGTACGAGACGCCGTCGCCTATATACGCGTCTTGTTGCACCCGACCGACGATCTCGCATTTGAGCGGATCGTTAATCTTCCCAAGCGGGGACTCGGTGACGCTACGTTGCGAGTGTTGCACCGGATCGCAAGTTCACGTGGTGGCGGTCTGGAGGATGCAGCACGGTTCGTGTTGGAAACCGACGAGCTGAAAGCCCGTGCGCGTGGCTCATTACGGCGGCTGATTGATAGTTTCGATCGCTGGCGGGAACAAATGCGAACACTGTCTCAAATCGAGATCGTGGAGTTGATGTTGGATGAGTCTGGCTATACGGCCATGTGGCAGAACGACAAGTCTCCCACGGCGCCTGGACGTCTTGAGAACCTAAAGGAATTAGTACGTGCCTTAGCAGAATTTGAAAATTTGGAAGGTTTTCTCGAACACGTCAGCCTGGTCATGGACGCAGACGATTCAGCTGACGGCGACGTAGTCAATCTGATGACGTTGCACGGAGCCAAGGGTCTTGAATTCGATACGGTGTTCTTGCCCGGTTGGGAGGAGGGGCTGTTTCCCCATCAACGGGCATTAGACGAGAAGGGTGCCGCGGGGCTGGAGGAGGAAAGGCGCTTGGCTTACGTTGGGCTTACCCGAGCCCGCCGATGCGCTCATATTCTTTATGCTGATAGCCGACGGGTTTACAATCAATCGCATAATGGTCTTCCGTCGCGGTTCATTGACGAATTGCCAACCGCCAACGTCAATCGCCGGCCGATTTCGCCGCCGTCGAACGGATGGGCCGGAAATGGCAACGAATTTGTTACGATTTCCAGGCGCTATCGTGGATCGCCGTACCAGGTAGTCGAAATGCCTTCGCCTACAAGGGCTGCATCGCAATGCGCATTTGCGACTGGAGATCGCGTATTTCATCAAAAGTTCGGTTACGGCCGTGTCTGCGAGGTTGATGGGGATCGTTTGCGCATCAACTTTGAAAAAGCCGGCGAGAAGCGAGTAATCGCGGAATTCGTTCAATCGACGTAGGTGGGCTGGGCCGCCGCACTCGGGCTTTCAAGTCGATGAAGCTTCGTTCAGTTCGAATACTGTAGTTGCAGGTCCACCCACCTCCCAGCCCTGGACCATCAATAATCCGCGTTTTGCATTCGCAACGATAGCGACCCGGGTACAGTCGTTAAGAATTGGTGGCACCAACCATTCAAATTCAGGTGTTCGGTAAAGCTGTTTCATTAACGCTCCGCGCTCGCGGCTGTCGATGCCACGGTCAGTGCCGGGAATACCTGGGGAGAGCCAGTGATTCGCCGCACACTGCGGCGCTGGGAATACGGCTGCGCGGGTTTCGCTGCGTTCGATGACACAACCTTCATCCGGCTCGATTCCACTCAAGGTAATTAGCGCAGGAAGGCATATGGGCGTGTCGCGCAAGCGCTCCATCGCCTCCGAGTAGTTTCGGCATTCGTCGAATACTTGGCGCAATAGGTGGAGGGGCGGGATGCTATCCGTGCACCACAAGAGAAGGCGGTTGATGAACCAGTCCAGTGGAATCGGTAAACCAAATCGGCGCATTGGCGCCTGGTTTAAAGCAATCGCGAAGCGGCCCGGAGCCATTGCGCTGACAACTCCTACGAATCCCGGCCAGGTAATGTTGTAGTAGATACCTTGAGTACCTTGTTGGCGAGCGACAACGAGATTGCGCCCGAGACCGTGGAGTGGCCAATCCAGCGTTCGCTGCAGCCGATTGCCACCCAGTTCCAAATCGGCGGCGACGGCACTGGTGCATGACCATTCATAGCTTAGATTGAGGAGGTAGACGCCTCGGCGCGCAACCACCTCTGCAACGGCGTCAATTTCACCCAAATATGGATTTTGAGACCGTGTCAGCCAGCCTCGGGAAAGCGGGTCGGCTAAGCGAACGAATGGTCCGCCATAACATTCGCTACCGGCCGCCACTAACTCGGCGCAACGGGCTGGTTGGGCCGATACCAAGCCGACCGGTCCTTCTTGCGATACGTCGATCAAGGGAATTTGAGCCAGCGCGGTGACCGGTGAGTGTGATCGGCCATGCCCAGGCTCGACATTTGCGAGGTCCAATTCTGAGATCCCACCAATAGTTTCACTAAAGATGGACAAGAAACTGAGGGTTGACCAGCGGTGACGTCAATAGGTTGGCGCGTTTCCAAGTTTGGTTTCAGAAAGATGATTCATTGACTTGGCGATCGGCGCGACCAATCATTCGCTCGTCCCTGGGCGTACCGCGTTGCGAAACGGCTGCTTGATGATCAGGTTCGATACGTCAACCGTGTTTCTGGGATTAGTCATATGTAATTTGAAGGAGAATTTTGATGGCCGATGATTTGTTTGCAGATATGGTCGGTGAAGTGCGATTTGAGGCGGGTGTCGTTCGAATTGATTTGGTGAGTTACTCTAGCGGTGAGCGCGATGCGGAAGGGCGCGCTAAGCCTGTGGTCAAGGGTCGGCTGATCATGCCACCGGAGGGGTTTTTGCGCACTTACGCCACTCTCGAACGGTTTATCAAGAAGCTCAAGGACGCGGGTGTTTTGGTGCGCCGAGACCAGCAGGGAAATGGGTCAGATACGGTGCGTGAGGCACCTGAACCCTAATTATCAATTCTGTGATACTTATCGACCGCATTGGCGAGCGATGAGACCGAGACCATCCAGCCAGCGCTCACGATGCCGAGCGGCGAGGTCGCAGGAAACCGGCTAGGCGGTCGAAGTTTGGCATCATTCCTTCCAACCGGCCACGGATTTTCTGGATGCCCATGACATTCTCAATACGGCGGTCCAGGAAAGCCCAAGTGTCTTCGGAATTCTCTGATCTATCGTCCAACCAGTAAACCAAGGTACTGGCGTACACACCAGCCAGCAGCAGGCGCTTGGTGTAAAAATTGTAGTCGGTTGAAGTATCGCCTGCTGCACGCCACATTGCGTCGACCGTATCGTACAACCATCGAGTTCCTTCAGCGGCATGTTGGGGCAGAGCAAAATGAGCGAGACCCAGGCGGATAGCTTCCCGGTGATGGGAGTTTTGCTCTAGGCGAACACGCACAGCGGTGGCGATACGTTCGCGAATGCGCATCGATTCGAGATCCATTGCCGCCAAAGCCTCGATCATTCGCTGGTTCCACTGTCGCAAAAGCAACGTCAGAAGTCCGTGGCCGCCACTAGGGAATAGACGCCGCGCCGTGGCTTTATCGATACTTTGGTCGTTCGCCGCGGCCCAAAGCGCGCCATCAGTCCAACCGACGAACGGAACATGATCCAAGGCAGACGCCAGGAGTTTGTCGCGATCGGTCAAGGCTTTTCTCTCATCCATCGGCAGTGTGCCGCATTTCCGATTCAAAACTCAACGTGGATAAGTCAGTCATTCGCATCGGGTAAAGAATACCATCGAGATGGTCGCATTCATGCTGTACGACGCGGGCGTGCAGGCCCTCGGCAACCGTATCGACAATTTCCCCGTTGGGCCGAATTCCCCGATAGCGCACCCGTTGGAAACGGGGAACGAGACCACGCAGGCCAGGTAGCGACAGGCAACCTTCCCATCCGTCCTCCCGTTCGTCGTCCAACGCCTCGACCGTTGGGTTGACCAATACACGTACTGGCATCTCCTCTGAATTGTCTTGCACATTTCCGCTTGGCGGAAGGTGGAAAATGACCAGCCGCTTAGCGACGTGAACTTGAGGTGCCGCAAGCCCCAGCCCGTTGGCGTCGGCCATGGTTTCGAGCATGTCGCGCACCAGAAGCCTCACATCGGGGGACGTTGGGTCTTCGATGGTGTCGGCTTGGCGGCGCAGCACCGGGTGACCCATGCGGGCGATCTTCAAAATAGCCAAATCCTTACTCTTGCGCGCTAAATTCTGGCAATCAACATGGATTGAAGGGCCGCTTCACAAGTCCATGACCCTATGATATGAAGCGCTGACCCAATAAGCGAGGTAATTCTTGGTACACGTTCTGGTTCGCGACAACAATGTCGATCAAGCGCTGAAGGCGCTGAAAAAGAAGATGCAGCGCGAAGGTATTTTTCGCGAGATGAAGATGCGGCGCAGCTACGAAAAGCCTTCGGAAAGGCGGACTCGTGAAGCGGCGGAAGCTGTTCGTAGGGCGCGAAAAATGGCGCGGAAGCGTGCGCAGCGGGAAGGCAACGCCTAGCCGTAACCGTTTGGTTCTGCAGTATTTTCGACTTTTCGGCTTTGATTGCTTCGGGGCGCTGGTGTGGCACCACCGGTTGCTATCAGCTATCCTCGACCGGTTGATCCCCGTAATGTGCCCAGGCCTTTCGGCCACCTTGGTTGTCCAGGTAATGGGCTAGTGCCAGAACGACCCTGCGGTCAAAGTCTTTTCCCATTAGTGACAGAAGCCGTTCTAAAGCGTCGTCGAATGAGGCACCGGGGCGGAACGAGCGTGAACTCACCATCGCCACGAAAGCATTGGCCACGGCGACGATCCGGCCTGTGATCAGGATTTCCTCGCCCTTGAGACCCGCAGGCGTTCCCCCGCCATCCCAGTGTTCCTGCAATTGACGCAGAGTTTCCACAACCGGTCCTTCGAATTCCACGCCCTCGAGCATCTCGGCACTCGTAAGGATACTGCCGCGCACCTGTTTGAGTTCGGCTTCCGTGAGTTTTCCGGTCCGGGTCAGGAGGTCTTGTGGCACAAGAATCTTACCAAGGTTCATTAGTTGCCCGGCGATCTCGACGGTTTCGACTTCTACTTGACCAAGTTCCATGTCTTCGGCGATAGCCTTGGCGACTTCCGCGACCCGTCCGGAATGGTTAGACGCATGCGGGTCGCGCCGGTCAACAACGCGGACCAAGGTGGAAATGAGCTGATTCATGATCCGCTCGCGCTTCTCCCGCTCTTCCAGAGTAGGCGTGACGTCCTGGGAAATGACCAGAACGCGGGCGCTCGCTTCCTCGGTTGCTGGCAGTGGAATGAACTCCGACTGAAAAGTATGGGTCTTTTCCGCGCGGTCCTCAGTATGAGTCGTTACTCTGGGAGCACCGTGGTCCAAGACTTCATCGACGACGCTAGTGATTTTTTTGGCTGGTACCGGTCCGATGACGGTGGCGACAGGCTTACCCACGACTTGATCCAGGGTTAGTCCTAGGCTTGACCAGGCCTCGCGATTTGCCCACTGATAGCTGCCATCCGAACCAATAATCGTCATCGCGTTCGGCTGGCTTTCCGTAACTGACTGAAGAAAATTCCTTCCTTCCTCGAATTTCTTCGCCATATCCTCGGCCCGAGTCGCGGCTTCAGTGGCTCGGCGCGAGGTTCCCTGCCACCAGGCCGCAACCAAGGCGATGGCAACAGCGCCGATGGCTAAAAGAAGTACTGTCAACAGGCGGCCCAGACGGGCGTTGGTCTCCGCCAATGCTTCCGCCGTATCAATCTTGTACATTAAAACCCACGGAACGGCGGCGTTCGCCCGGCTGAGTGTCAGCACCTCGGTGCCGCGATAGTCACTCATTACACCAAAGCCGCCCGGTGAATTAACGGCGAATGCGGCAGCCAAGTCCAATGTATCCAGTGCCATTTCACGTTTCATCGGCGACGTGCCATCGGCCAGGGGCGACAGATACTCAACAACTGTCTCGGTCGCACGCAACAGAATGATTTCCGCAGTTTCATCGATGGCTCCTGGTTGTTCCAACAGAGGATAGAGCTCGGTCGGAACCTCCTTGAGACCGACCACCATACCGATCTGCTGCGTCGGCAATCGGTCCGACTGCACACCGAAAACTGGGGCATAAACGCCGATCGTGGGCTGGCCTCCGAGACCTACGTACAAATCGATTACCCCAGCCTTACCTTGAGCATTGCTTAGGATAGCCATGTGTTCGTCGTTAAGCGGTGGCATAGCTTCCGTTGCCACGATGGCGCGGCCGTCACTGTCAACCAAGGCGATACCTGCCACGCCTTGTCGCGACACGTTGGCATCGATTTCCGGGCCGTGAATTGGTGCTGTGAAACCGCCGACCTCTGCACGCGCGGTAAGCAAGTTTCGCAAATAGGTACGTTGTGCTGGTTCTTTCGTGACCAGGTCCGGGTCACCGGCCGCGAGAGACAATTCGGTCATGTAAAGTTGCAGAGACGCGTTATCAGCCAAGTCGCGTACCTGGGCGCGTTGACGTTCAAGCCACTCTTCAACCGCACCTAGTCGGCTATCCGCGACGATGCCCATACGCACCTGCCAAGCGCGCAAATCACGTTGTCGTTCTGTGTCGACAAACTGAAAGACCACGAACACACCGAAAACGGCTAACACCGAGAGTACGATTGCAGCCGAGAAGACTGTGCGGGTTCCCGCAGCTCCGGCACGCTCGACCTTATCCGAGTGTCCCCTCAATTTGGTTCCTCCCATCTCCCCGATTCCCGACCAAAACAATCGGAATTTTCGAACGGATTCTAAGGTATCGGTGGCGACCAGTGCAAGCCAGCTAAGTTGGACATTCGAACTGGGGTGGCAATGGTGACTGGCCAAATATATCTTTCGTGATGAGGCAGTAGGACGGCGTTGGAGTTGGAACTTTGATAATCGAAAAGGGCAGCGCTTTGCATTGTGGGTAAGGCAAATGAGGCGTGTAGTTTTTCACAGAACCCTCGCATTGGGATTTGGCGCGTTGGTTGTCTGGAGTCGTTCGACCGACCTCGTCGCGAAATCGGTCAATCCTCTGTTGTTCGGAAGCCGCGAAGTGCGATCAGCGAATTTGAAGCCATTTCCAAAATGGACCGGCGCGCTTGACCGTTATTTTGACGAGCTCGAAGTGCCTGAAGGATCATGCAGGGAAACCTTTTTTACGACCTGTTATTTGAAAGACTGGAGGAATTTTCTTGAACCCCTCCGCGGAGCCGATCCCGTTTCACAACTTAAGGAAGTTAATCGCTACATGAACCGGGCACCCTATATCGATGACCCACGAAATTATATGGTACCGGACTATTGGGCCACCCCCCGCCAGTTCATGGATCGTTACGGCGATTGCGAAGACTACGCGATCGCCAAGTACATGTCCCTGCGGGCACTCGGTTGGTCAAATGATGAATTGCGTATACTTGTATTGCAGGATTTGAATTTACAGGTCGCCCACGCTGTCTTGGTTGCGTATTCCGGCGGCGAGGCGTGGATACTCGACAATCAAATCGAGCAGGTCATCGCCCATTCGTCGATCCGCCACTACAAGCCAATTTTTTCCGTGAACGAAGACAATTGGTGGCTTCACCGGCCATAGGCGTGTCACCAAATCTACAAATTTGGGTTATAATCCAATCCAGAAAGATAACCCAGCCAGGTTGTGATTATCGTCACATTGCGACCGGTTCGCGGCTGGACATCAGCCGACACTAACCTTATATTTAACCTTGCGTGGGCTTATAGTGTTCCAGGGTGGTCGAACGCGCATGATGTATGCCAGTTTGGATCACTGAATTTGGGATCGACGCCTTTGGATGGAGATCTAGAGATATGTTT